>JAUZPT010000233.1 GCA_030705745.1 Bacillota bacterium
ATATGAAGTACTCGGGCGGTTTTTGGAAGAAAAGGAAGCGATTAGCTTAGGATCATTTTTTAGAGATGAGCAAATTCCTGATGAATATAAAGTTGAAGTCGATTCTTTGTTGTTGGAAAAAGCTCTGTCTGGAGTAATTAATTTTGAATCGGATAGCAAATTATTTATTAACAGGTCTGCGGAGCAATTGATGTATGATAACGGGGAACCATTTTTGGAGCAGCTGTTGAAATTCGAAAAAAAAGGCTTTCGATTAAATCGGATTGTGCTGGAGATTTCTGATGGCCATTATAACGGGGACTATCATCAACTCGTCCATTTATTGACGTATTACCGGACGTATGGAATCCAAATTGCAGTTGCAAAAAAGGATTTTGATAATAGCACAATGGACTTAATTGGACTATTGGAGCCGAACATTTTAAAGATTAATTTGAGTTCCTTGCGATCCACTGCAACGAGTATTGCTTTTCAGGATATTATGTTTACATTATCTCTGCTTGCAAGGAAAATCGGGGCAACATTGCTGTTTGAGAATATCGAAACGAGCTACCAGCTCCAGTTTGCCTGGAGTAATGGCGGACGATATTATCAAGGATACTACCTTGGAAAACCTTCTGAACATTTTATTGAGGAAAATAGTTTAAAGAATCGATTGAAGGAAGAATTTCATGGTTTTATTTTATTGGAAAAGAAAAAACTTCAAGCCATCTACACAACAGAAGAAACATTCCATTTTAAAGTTCAATCACTTATCGCCAAATATAAAAAAACGGGCTACGAAGAATTATTTCATTTGTTGATGAAAGAAATGGAGAAAATTGCATTTCGAATGTATGTCTGTGATGAAGACGGCTTTCAACTTTCCGCTAATTTCTCTAAAATCCCCGTGATAGGGTGGGTTACCCAAAAAGAGTATATTAAAAAAAATTGGAGCTGGAGGCCTTATTTTTTGGAGAATATCATTGAAATGCGAAATGAAAAACGAGGAATCCTTTCAGACCCATATAGCGACATAGAAACAGGCGAACAAATTCGTACTTTCTCTTTTCCAATCAATGCAAATGAATTTTTGTTTATTGATATTTCTTCGCATTACCTATATGAGCAAGAAGGACTTGTGTAAATTCAAGTATAGAAAAACTCATCGGGAGGAACATTATATTTAAACTTCCGCAAAAGGGGAGATTCCCGTGAGTTTAAATTTTACTTGGTTATCCGTCATAGTGATCGTTATTTTGGCTGGATCTTTGCTTTATACTTGGCATCTTGGACGGCAGCATAAAGTTGTTGACGGTGAGCTAGACTCGAAGTTGCCCGAAGCAGTAAAAGCAAATGCTTATACACGAAATCCCGTTTTTTTGTCGTATGGCATTTTTTTCGCAGCATTACTTATTATTATCGTTTTGGTTGCTTTCTTTCTAAGTTAAGGCCTCTCTTATTGAGGCCTTTTTCTTTTTTAATTTTCTATTTTTTAAAGATTTTGTCGAGTAGGTATTACAACCTGTTTTCAATAGCATGAAGCATTTCGAGTTAATAATTGCTATAAACGGGTAGAGAAAGTGTAAGGAACTTGTCTAATAATGAAGATATTTTTGGTACGAATGATGCATATTGTCAATATAAGTGCTGATAAAATGAAATGGAATCCATATGAACATGAAAGTTACCTAGGAGGGAAGGAAATGAAAAAACTGTTGCTGCTATTATTCGTCTTTTGTTTATTTATCCCTTTATCTCCAAAAGCAAAAATGGAATTGAAAACTAGGTCCGATGTATTCAGTTTTTTAAAAGATGCCTTTCATGCACAAGTGGCACTTAGTGAAAAGGGTAGGAGCATGGCTGAAATAAAGAAAATAGTGGACCCATATTTTTCTGATGAGTATCAAAAGGTGTTCGAGAAAGAAAATATTGTTAAAGTAAAAGGTAAATATATAACATACGGCTCAGATTTTGCCCGATATTATATTCCCTTTTATAAATTTTCGGATAAAACGCGGGTTGTCTTTAAAAAAAATAAAATATATGTATTTGAATATTTTCCTGAAAGCAAGGCAGGGCCTGTTGGATACAAAAGCCATTACGAAGGGATTTTGCTTGAATATAAATCCGGTAACTGGAAAGTTTCCAAATACCTTTTTGATAAAATACCATCAAATATTATAAGGGAGTCAATCCATTAATCCGGTGTCTGACAAAACAGCCGACAAAATCATTGTCGGCTGTTTTTGAGCTAAATGAAATGTCCTTTTTAAAAAAATATCGTACTTAAAGTAATATTTACTTGGACAAATACCCTTCATTATTTTATGCTGTTAATATTGGCTAATAAGAAATTAGGATTGAAAATTCAAAAAACAATCTCTAAGGATAGTTTTAAGCCAATTGTGAATTCTATGTAATAGAAGTTTTTTGTTTGAAAGGAGTGAGAGCATGTCACAGCTTCAAGGAATATTAACACGCTTAAAAAACCTTCAGGAACAATCGAGTGGAGGGGAACCTGCACAACGTAATTTCGAAGTAAACGGAGAACGTAAATGTATGGTAACATTTCATCCGAAAACGTTAACGTTTGAATTGGAAGTATACAGCGATAAGGAAAAACCGAAACGCTATCAATTTGATAATATTGATATGATTACGATTGAAATATTCGATCTAATCCAATAAGGAGCCCTAGCGGTTCCTTTTTTTTCGTCTTTTATTCGGGTGATGGAGGGAATGTTTAATGGGACAGTTCCCTGGAAATTGTGTTAGAATATATATGTGGTATACCAAAAATTGAGGAGTTTTCGGCAATGATAAGTCTTCACAGCGGCGAGTTTTTAGAAATTAACATGCTCGATTTAATGATTCCTTCAGAGCGTGTAGCGCATGTTCAAATTGGTAATAATTTGGAGCATGCATTATTAGTGTTAACGAAAAGCGGATATACCGCCATTCCAGTACTGGATCCGAAATATAAACTTCACGGTTTAATAAGTACGCCAATCATAATGGATTCCATACTTGGTTTAGAAAGAATTGAATTTGAACAATTGGAAAAAAAACATGTGGAAGAAATCATGATTAAAGACGTTCCACGCGTAAAAATAACTGAACCACTGAAATCATGTTTGGATTTATTGGTTAACCATCCATTCATTTGTGTGGAAACGGAAGAAGGTCTCTTCGAAGGAATTCTCCCAAGAAGCACTGTCTTAAATCAATTGAACAAACATATTAGACGAGCGAACAAACCTAAAAGTGAGGAATAGGTTTCTTTGTATGAGCCTTGTTTCCACCGTACGATAAAAATGGTATTGATGATTCTATAAGAAAAACGTATAAAGAGGAAATGAAACATATGTCTTCAATTTCTGAATTTCAATTATTGTCTGTGCTTGCACAGGAAATGAATATGCGCAAAGCGGCGGAACGGCTGTTTGTATCACAGCCTGCACTGTCACAACGGCTGCAAACGATTGAAAAGGAGTGGGGGTCCAAGCTGTTCCTGCGCTCACAAAAGGGCCTCACGCTTACTCCGGCAGGGGAGCTTGTCATCCAATTTGTGGATGATGTACTTACCAAACAGGAAAAAGTTAAGGAATCGATGCACTCTCTTCAATCGGAGGTTTCGGGGACGCTTAAAATTGCTGTCGCTTCAATAGTAGGACAGAATTGGCTCCCTCAAGTGCTGAAAAAATTTATTGAACGATATCCACAGGCGAAAATATCATTAATCACCGGTTGGAGCAGTGAAATTTTAAAATGTATGTACGATGACCAGGTTCATATAGGGATCATTCGTGGTACTCCAGATTGGAAAGGCGTAAAAATTCATTTGTTCAAAGATAGCCTTTATCTTGTGGACAAGGAAATTACCAGTCCGGAACAAGTTCTGGATACGGAGAGGCCGTTCATCCAATTTAAAAGCGATTCGAATTATTTTCAGGAAATTCAGGATTGGTGGCTACGTCAATTTCCTTCAGCACCAAAGCGGACCGTAGTCGTTGACCAAATTGAAACATGTAAACAAATGGCATTTAACGGGATCGGATATGCAATCCTCCCTGCCATCACTTTAAATGGTGCAGAAAAGGATATTTTCAAAATTCCTCTTCTTGACGAACACAATGAGCCCATTAAGCGGGATACATAGCTTTTGGGATATGAATCCGCCTTCCAATTAAAACAAGTACAGGCTTTTGTTGAAATCATTAAAGAGCATATTGAAGAAACACAGCATTAAATCGGCTGTTTTTCTTGTTTTCAAAACGCTGGTTTGTTAAAGTAATTTTTAGCTAATATAAATAGGAGGGTACTAAATGAAAATGATGGACGCAAACGAAATTATTTCTTTTATACAAAATAGCAAAAAATCGACACCTGTTAAGGTTTATATAAAAGGTGATTTGGATGGTATCGATTTTGGAAGCGAATCGAAAACGTTCATTAATGGGAATTCAGGCGTCGTTTTTGGTGAATGGTCTGAAATTAGTGCCGCCCTTGAAAGCAACGAGGGTAAAATTGAGGATTATGTAATTGAAAATGATCGTCGCAATTCGGCAATTCCTTTGCTTAATATGAAAAATATCAAAGCGCGAATCGAACCGGGTGCCATCATTCGCGACCAAGTTGAAATTGGTGATAACGCAGTAATTATGATGGGTGCATCAATCAATATCGGTTCAGTAATCGGCGAAGGTACAATGATTGACATGAATGTTGTACTTGGTGGTAGAGCTACAGTTGGAAAGAATTGCCATATTGGAGCAGGGACTGTATTGGCAGGTGTAATTGAGCCACCATCCGCAAAACCCGTTGTTGTTGAGGATGACGTAGTCATTGGGGCAAATGCTGTTGTGCTTGAAGGAGTTACGGTTGGAAAAGGCGCAGTTGTAGCGGCAGGTGCAATCGTTATCGATGATGTTGCTCCGTACACGGTTGTCGCAGGTACACCTGCTAGAAAAATTAAAGACATTGATGAGAAGACAAAATCGAAAACTGAAATCAAGCAAGAGCTCAGACAACTATAATCGGTTTTTTTAAAAAAAAACCGTAAAGTCCTTCAATTCGGGATAAAATTTAATCGTTGATGATATCCACGCTTTCTTTATACATTAAAATGGTTGTGATGATATGAATTCGTTCTTGAAAATTAGCAGGGACCTCCATCAAA
>JAUZPT010000234.1 GCA_030705745.1 Bacillota bacterium
CGTCGCTTCCGCCACCGCTTTGCTGAAGCTCACAGCTGCGCCCGATTTTGGCAGCAGCCTGGCGAGCCAATTCAACAACCTGGTCACCTTCACCGAATTTGAAACCTGGATACATGATTTGAACATCTACTTCTGCTCTGCCGCCCATTTCCTCTGCAACCGTTTCAAATGCTTCTTTCATTTTCGCAACTTGTGCTTCCATTTTTTCAGGAATAAGCGAGCGCGCCTCTGCTAAAATATCGACTCTATCGCAAACGATATTCGTTTGCTGTCCGCCAGCAAAACGGCCAATATTAGCCGTCGTTTCTTCGTCGATTCGACCTAACGGCATTTTGGCAATCGCTTTTGCTGCAATCGTAATTGCGGAAACGCCTTTTTCAGGTGCCACACCTGCATGAGCTGTTTTCCCGTAAATAACGGTCGTAATTTTAGCCTGAGTCGGCGCTGCCACAACGATATTTCCGACTAAACCGTCACTGTCAAGTGCATAGCCGTATTTAGCCTTCATTAAAGAAGAATCAAGAGCTTTTGCACCAACTAGGCCGGATTCTTCACCAACCGTAATAACGAACTGAATTGTGCCGTGCGGAATGTTTTGCTCTTTTAGCACACGAATGGTTTCAAGCATAACTGCAAGTCCTGCTTTATCATCTGCTCCCAAAATAGTCGTACCATCTGTTACGACATAGCCATCCTTTACTGATGGCTTAATTCCCTTACCAGGAACAACCGTATCCATATGGGATGTGAAGTAGATCGTATCAACGCCCTCTTTCGTGCCTTCAAGCGTACACACCAGGTTTCCGGCACCGTGGCCAGTAACCGCTGTTGTATCATCTTCAAAAACATCAAGACCCAAATCCGTAAATTTCTGCTTTAACACTTTCGCAATTTCCGCTTCAAATTTCGTTTCTGAATCCACTTGAACTAGCTCTAAAAATTCATTTAAAAGACGTTCATGATTAATCATCTTGTCAAACCCCCATTATATGTACTCACTTTCTCAGTATACAGTTTCCGTCCTCCATCTTCAAATTAGAAAATTGCACACCTCGTATGGCACACACGAAAGGATACCGCTTACAAAGGCATGTTTGAATGCTTTTTCACCGGTCGCGCTTCTTTTTTGTTTCGCAGCATGTCCAATGCCTGAATGATTTTGATTCGAGTTTCACGAGGATCAATAACATCATCGACCATTCCCCTGCTGGCTGCAACATATGGATTGGCAAATTTTTCACGGTATTCTTCAATTTTTTGTTCCCGTACCGCTTCTGGGTTTTCGCTGTTCGCGATTTCCCTTGCAAAAATAATATTGGCAGCTCCCTGTGGGCCCATTACAGCGATTTCCGCATTCGGCCATGCAAACACAAGATCGGCACCGATTGATTTGCTGTTAAGCGCTACATACGCTCCTCCATACGCTTTTCTTAAAATAACCGTCAGCTTTGGAACAGTTGCTTCCGAATAGGCAAAAAGAATCTTTGCGCCGTGGCGAATGATCCCGCCATGCTCCTGTTTAACGCCCGGGAAAAAGCCAGTTACATCTTCAAAGGTAATAATCGGAATGTTAAACGAGTCGCAGAAACGGATAAACCTTGCAGCTTTATCAGAAGAATCGATGTCCAGACCACCCGCCATGAATTTCGGCTGATTGCAAACAAGTCCAACGGTCTCCCCTTTCATTCTTGCGAATCCAACAACAATATTCTTCGCAAATTCCTTATGTATTTCCATAAATGAACCTGCATCCGCCACTTGCTCGATCACTTTTCGAACATCGTATGGGCGAATTGCATCAAACGGGATCACATCGGTCAAGTCAGGACGATAATCTTCTTCTTCCGCCACATCCAGTCGAACAGGCTTTTCAGCATTGTTTTGCGGCAAATATTCCAAAAGCTTTCGGACACTAGCTAATGCCTCTTCTTCTGTTTCACTGCGGAAATGCGCATTCCCACTCACAGTATTGTGGACTTTCGCACCGCCTAAATCCTCTGATGAAATTTTTTCGCCAGTCACGGTTTCAATAACCTTCGGACCCGTTATAAACATTTGGCTTGTGTTTTCCACCATGAATACGAAATCTGTAATTGCCGGTGAGTAAACTGCGCCACCCGCACACGGCCCCATAATAACAGAAATTTGTGGAATTACACCCGAATAAATCGAATTTCGGTAAAAAATATGGCCGTAGGCATCAAGTGAAACGACACCTTCTTGAATTCTCGCTCCTCCTGAATCATTTAAACCAACGAACGGTGCTCCATTTTTTGCGGCGAGATCCATTACATTCGCAATTTTCTTCGCGTGCATTTCGCCCAGCGCACCCCCAAAAACCGTAAAGTCCTGTGAAAACAAAAAGATCGGGCGGCCATTTACTTTGCCATAACCGGTGACAACGCCATCTCCTGGACCCTTTTGGTCTTCTAGCCCGAAATCGCTGCTGCGGTGTTCGATAAATGGATTTAATTCAACAAAGGTGCCGCGGTCGACTAGCAATTCGATTCGTTCCCTCGCAGTCAGTTTTCCTTTTTGATGTTGTTTTTCAATTCGTTCATCGCCGCCTCCAAGCTCGACCTCAAGGCGTCTATCATATAATTCATTTATTTTTTCATAAATATCAACCATTCTGTTGCGTCATCCCTTTCTTTTCACAAAGCTCATACAGTATTCCTGCTGTTGATTTTGGATGCATAAACGCGACCATTGCACCGCCGGCTCCTTGCTTCGGCTGATCCTGGATCATGCGGATTCCATGTGCCTTGATTTCTTTAATCCTATCCTCGATTGATTCGACACCAAGGGCGACATGATGGATGCCCTCGCCGCGCTTTTCGATAAACTTTGCAATTGAGCTTTCCTCGCTTGTCGGTTCAAGCAATTCGAGTTTTGTTTCCCCAGCTTTCAAAAAAGCAACTTTTACTTTTTCGCTTACAACTTCTTCTATCCCCAATAATGGCAGTTTTAACACTTCCGTATAAAAAGGAAGGGCATTCTCGAGTGAACGAACAGCAATTCCAATATGATCGACTTTTTTAATCAATGTATACTCTCCCACTCTAAAAATATTCGACAAATACTTTATTCGATACAAATGTCATAAATCCTTCCTAAATTCTCTGTAAGTACCGTTGTTCTTTCCCCTTTTTCAGGCTAAAATAGACTTATAAATGAGATTTACATAGAGGAGGAGAAATCAAATGTCCAAACGGAAGACACGGAGATTAGTTGTGTTTCTCATGTTATTTGCCATGCTTGCGTCAACCCTCCTGCTGGGAATCGCACAGTTTTTATAAAAATCAAGAGGCTGACTCTTATGAGTCAGCCTCTTTTTTAATTTAATGCGTGGTATTTTTTTGCCAGTTGTTCAAACGGTTCCTTTGAGGATATAACCAATACTTTCGTGCCAATCGGAATCAAAGGATAGAGAGAAGTAATGACTTCATTTTGCATACGGATGCATCCGTTTGAAACATATTTGCCTATGGACATCGGCTGATTTGTTCCATGAATACCATAGGTACGTCCATCCGTGCCTAATGCATCAAAACCGATCCAGCGGACACCTAGCGGATTTTCAGGACTTCCGCCCAATATATTCATTTTGCGATAATAAGGATTTTCCGCTTTAACGGTAATCGTAAAAAGACCTTCGGGCGTTAACTGCCTCGTTTTTCCAGTACCAACACTCACAACAGTTTGCAGGCGATTATCGTCGATTAGTGCCATTTGATTCGTATGTTTATTGACTATTAAAAAAGGAGCTCCTGGGGCAGGATTTGTTCCAAGTGGCCATAGTGGCGATAGAAAAGCTACAAGAAGAATCGAAGGGAAAATTTTAAGCATATTAACCACCTTCTTTTTCCCCTAGTTTACTTCTAATTTCTTCCTTTCATTCACGAATGTTCCCTTTTTCATTCCTTTGAACGAACTTTTTAGCAACAGATAATGATCGACTTCCTTGATCAATTGAACCAATGCCGCACGTGTTTCAAACTCTTCCCGCGTCTTTGGAAGCTCCATCGCCTCAAATTCCACTTTCATAACCTTTAATTTTTCGATAAAAATAAGAGCGGTATTGCCTGGATGCACATTGTCAGCAAGCTCCTCGAGGAAATCGGCAATCATTTCACCCTGCGTAACTGTTAACGTCAAAGTGGTAACAAGCGGTAAAATGCGTTCGATAATTTCAAATTGCTTTTCCCTCATAGCAAAATATTGGTAATAAATATTTTTTGTTCGTAATAAATGTTTTTCGACATCTCTGCTGGCCATTGATTTAGCTCCGTCAATCATATCCGCTGTTACGGTTATTTCCTTCCCGGACCACTCGCTTTTACCAGTTCTTAAATAGCCTGCCATCTCCCTTAATATCTGGATGAAATTTTCTTCAATTTTACAACGGTACTCATCAAGTTTTTTCTCGGCGCTTGGCATATACAAATTCATGACAAGTGCCACGCCTATTCCAACTAAAATGACACCAAGTTCATTGAGAATAAGACCTTTAGTCACATGGCCTGCCGAATAAATATGTAAAATGATGACGATGCTTGTCACAACACCGTCCTTCGCATTTAACATTACAATTGTCGGGATAAAAAATAAAAGCAATACACCGATCATAATCGGGTGGTATGCAAATAATTCGAAAAATAATGCTGAAAACGGCATAGCTAAAACGCATGCAAAAAAACGATCCCATGCAGTCCGCAATGAGCGCATCTTCGTTACCTGAATGCACAAAATCGTCAAAATCCCTGCCGACAAAAAATTATGCAGACCGAGCTGTCCGGCAAGAAAGATCGAAATCGCTGTGCCTGCTGCGGTTTTTATCGTTCGGTATCCAATTTGAAATTTCATCTTCCGCTCTCCTATACGGACATGCTATCGACATGTCCATTCATCAAAGCCCAGTTGTATCTTTCTTTTTAAGCTTCTAAAAATTAGACATTCCCTATCATTAGTCTCTGTAAACTTTCACCTTTATATCATGAATGGAATTGAGGAAACAAGAAAAAAGATGATCGATTGATCATCCTTTTTTTACTCTCATCCTGTTTTCACAGCATTTTTTGCAAGAAATCCTTTGCTCTCTGGCTGCGCGGAGATTGGAAAAATTCCTGAGGCGGAGCATCTTCAACGAGC
>JAUZPT010000235.1 GCA_030705745.1 Bacillota bacterium
TCGGTAAAAAAATCGCCATCTTTTCCATTTTCCCTCGTTTGATCAAATTGCTTTTTCATGTCTCGAGTTAAGAAAAGTAGATTTTCTGTCAATTCAATTAGTCTTGCTTTCATTATTTCAGGTCTCCTAATCCACACAAAGGATAATAGCAACTTTTTAATGTATTTTCCAATTGCTACCTCAATTGTACCTTTTCTCAGAAACCAAGTTCAAGTTCCAAAGCACTTCCCCCCTGTTCATGACTGGAGGATAAGGGTCTGAATGTCTCTTTATCAACGAAAGCCAGCTTAGTTTCGACCGAATCCAGCCTCGTTAGTTCTTTAGTGTAAAGATCTTTTCGAATTGTTGAAAATGATGACTCTATTGTTTTCTCCAATTGCTCCAGTTGAAGTGAAATTTCTGTCAACATTACTAAAACCTTTTCCTTATCCAATCTATGTTCACCCATACATACGACCTCCTAGTGATTATACACCGAATATTCGCCCTAATTATCTGCCATCCTTCTTGTATGACAAAACTAGAAAAGATTCGGCAAAGAAAATAAGTTTCGAGTATATCTTCCTCCACTTTCGACAAATTCCATTGAAGAATGAAAGCTGCTTATAGCGGATAAAATAGATTCAGGAGGTGTTTATTCAGTGAAAAATACGGGTAAAGAGACCAAAAATCAACAAGCAAAACAGGAAGCAAAAAAAACCGGGTACGGAGATAAAAAACTTCAAGGAACGAACCGCCCGGCAGAATAAATGGATTCTTTATTGTAAAGGCCTTTTTAGAAGATGAGAAAAAGCAAGGGTTCCCTTGCTTTTTTAAATTCTTTTTTTAAAAGGTGTTATCACTTTTCGTAGGGATAAAAGGAGTTGAAGCTGATCTCTTTTATGAATATACCAATCCGTCAAATGGATGGGATGCACGCTATAGACGGGAAGGTATAACGATTTGAATGGTACCCTTGTCATCATGCTCCAATCCTCATGTTCATGGCGATGGTGTTCAATCACTGGATAAGTGGCTCTTAAAAATGGTGTTTCCCGTCTGGATGTAGTTTTAAAATATTGCTCGAAATCATGTCGAGACCCGGTGTGCGCAGATTTCTCTGCAAACTCTAAAAAATGAGGAAATAGGCGAGGATGAAACAAAATCCTAACTAACCTTTTTCCAAGGTTGATTCTTTTTGATAACGTTCGAAAACCATTCACACTTGCTCCATACAATTCTCCACCGCAGGTTGGAAATAAAACACAGCTGAAATGGAGCCAATCCTGGAAGAAAAAAATAAAAGAATGAAAAACCCTGCTTTTATAGACAGGGTGTTCGATCACAGGTTTTTGTATAACATTTTGTTCATTAATAATTAAGGCGGTAGTTAATCTTTCCTTATCTTTACTGACCCAATATTTCTTCCATTCCCGTTGAATAAAGACTGATACATGAAAATATGGGAGCAAATGAAACAAAGGACGGTTGAGTTTCGTCGAATAATAGTAAATAAGTAATTGAGGATAAACATCATGAAAAATGAGCCAATTGGCTCGTTCAAATGTCAAAAATAACTGTTTCCTCGTTTGAGGTTGCAATAGTTGCGGGAAAAGTGAACCTTCCAGATCACACATATTCCACCCCCCATTCCTGGAAACCATACTGGCAAGAAATGACCATATAATTTCAGGGTTGGTTTTAAAATATTTAAAGTATGCATTCGTTCTGGTAATATTATCAATATTTTCTTTCGCTGTTTCCTCTTCAATTTGACGGATAAGCAATTGTTCCTGTATTGTAAGATGATTCATATTTCCTCTTCCTTTTTGGGATAAAAATTGTTTTAATAACAAAATGTTTATATACCGTTAGAATGAAGTAATTGTCCTTTT
The DNA here is from genome assembly GCA_030705745.1 of Bacillota bacterium. GTDB lineage: Bacteria > Bacillota > Bacilli > Bacillales > Cytobacillaceae > Neobacillus_A. The sequence goes on from JAUZPT010000235.1 coordinate 1,875, forward strand.
TTTATACCACCAAAAGATGCGCGAATTTGATATGATAAGATATAGTTTGAGAGGAGCTTATCTATGAAATTCCACTATCCTAATGGAAAAATGTATATCCCAAAAGAAAAAGAAGCAAATTCGCAGGGACACAGAGAAAAGAAATGGTCATATAGCAAACGTGGTATGACGCTTGAGGATGATTTGAACGATACGAATGAATATTATCTTCAAAGAGGGATAGCGGTAATTCATAAAAAACCTACGCCTGTCCAGATTGTACAGGTTGATTATCCAAAAAGAAGCGCTGCCGTCATAAAGGAAGCATATTTCAAGCAAGCATCTACGACAGATTACAATGGTGTCTATAAAGGGAAATATATCGATTTCGAGGCAAAAGAAACACAAAACGCTTCTTCCTTTCCATTAAAAAACTTTCATGAGCACCAAATTAATCATATGAAAACCGTAGTCGACCAGGGAGGTATTTGCTTTGTCATCCTTCGATTCACGGTTCATGATCAAATTTATTTACTTAGTGCTGACCATTTATTAATGTTTTGGAATAGACAGGCGGAAGGCGGAAGAAAATCCATTACAAGGGAAGAAATAGAATATCACGGTTATAGCATTCCGCTTGGATTTCAACCTAGAATTGACTATATTAAACTTATAGATAATCTCTTTCAATTATCTTAATGGAAGAAAGTGCAGATTAGAAAGGAATGAACCATAGAATGTCTGAAAAATATCAATCAAGAGAGGAGCGCCGCCAAAAGCAAACATCCCAGGGTAATCCTAAAAACAAAAAGAAACGATCCGGATTTGTTAAAAGAATGTTCCTTCTTCTGGTTGCTTTAGGAATTATTGGAATGATGGCAGGCGCTGCAACTTTTGCATATTTAGTTCAAGGTGCACCAAAAATTGATAAAAAGTTATTAAAAGATCCCATCTCATCGAAAATATTGGATAAAGATGGAAACCTTGTTGCGGAGGTTGGTGCCGTAAATAGAGATTATGTGAGATATGATGAAATTCCAAAGACTGTTGAGAATGCGTTTATCGCAACGGAAGACTTCCGCTTCTATAAACATCACGGGATTGATATCATTCGTCTAGGTGGCGCGGTGATGGCCAATATTACCCATGGATTTGGTTCTGAAGGTGGCAGCACGATCACTCAGCAGGTAGTCAAGAATTCATTTTTAACTCAGCAAAAGACGCTCAAACGTAAAGTACAGGAAGCCTGGCTTGCCTTTCAGCTTGAGCAGCAATACACGAAGCATCAAATTTTAGAAATGTACCTAAATAAAATTTACATGTCACAGGATGCACACGGAGTTGCTACGGCAGCGAAGATTTATTATGGAAAAAGCTTGAAGGATTTGACACTGCCGCAGGCTGCCATGCTCGCAGGGATGCCACAAAGCCCTAATAATTATAATCCATTCCTACATCCCGAAGCGGCAGAACACAGAAGAAATATCGTTTTAAGCTTGATGTACCAACATGGATACATTAAGAAGTCAGCAATGGATAAAGCCATTAAAACACCTATCCAAACTGGTCTTGTACCTGTGAAAGATCGCGTGCAAAAAGACACTCCATACGGCGCTTTCGTTGATGCAGTGATCGATGAAGTGAAAAAGAATGGCAATTTTGATATTTATTCTGATGGTTTAACCATTTACACAACTCTTGATCCAAAAGCACAGACTTATGTTAATAAAATATTGAATACGAATGATGTTGTTCAATTTCCAGATGACCAATTTCAGGCAGGGATTACCCTTATAGACACGAAGACCGGAGAAATTCGGGCGGTTGGCGGAGGCAGGAATGTCAAAGTAAGACGGGCATTTAACTATGGCATGGATATCCAGAGACAGCCTGGGTCAACGATTAAACCAATTCTTGATTACGGACCGGCCATTGAATATCTTCACTGGGGAACGTACCATATGATTGAAGATAAACCGATCACTTATACTGGTGGTACACAATTCGGCAACTGGGATAACAAATACATGGGATCGATGACGATCCGCAAAGCATTGGCACTTTCACGGAATACCCCTGCCGTACAAACTTTACAGCAGGTTGGTCATCAGGTTGGCCTTGATAAAGCAAAACAATTTGCAAATAATCTTGGTATTCCACTTAAGGAAATTTACGAGTCCTATGCAATCGGCGGCTTGCACACTGGTGTATCTCCCCTTCAGATGGCTGGCGCATACGCGGCCTTCGGAAACAACGGATTTTACACGAAGCCATACGCAGTTAAAAAAATCGTACTTCGCGATGGAACAGAAATTGATACGAAGCCTGAAACGAAAGTGGTAATGAAGGATTATACCGCCTTCATGATCAGCGAGATGCTCAAAAGCGTTCTCGATTATGGAACAGGTACAAAAGCAAGAGTCCCTGGCCTTCCAATTGCAGGGAAATCTGGAACGACAAACTATACAGATGATGAATTAAGGCAATTTGGCATTTCAAGTAGCAAGGCTGTTCCAGATGCATGGTTTACTGGGTACACGACGAACTATACCTGCTCAGTTTGGACTGGTTACAATAATCGGAGTACCCCTATTCAACCAGGTGACAATCAAAAGATTGCTCAATATATTTTTAAAAACTTAATGCAGTATGTTTCGAGTGATGTAAAAACATCTGATTTTACAATGCCAAAAAGCGTAGAGCAGCTTCGGATTGAAAAAGGAACAATGCCTGCACGGCTTGCGAGTGACTATACTCCTGACAGCCAAGTTGAATACGAGTATGCTGTTAAAGGGTATGGACCAACACAAGTTTCCAATAAGTATGATAAGCTTGAGGCTCCTATTAATGCATCGGCTACTTACGATCAAAACCAAAATGAAATAGCCGTTAAATGGGATTACCCTCCAAATGGACGAAAAGGAGTTTTATATGAAGTAAGTGCCACTTTTAATGATGGCGGAGAACAGAAAACAACAACTTACGATAATAGCATTATAATAAAAGATGTTGTTCCAGGAGGAAGCTATAAATTCACCATCACCGCTGTTGATGGTAATGAAAGAAGTTCTTCCGCTTTTACTTCAATAGACATACCTACACAGTCAACAGATAACCAAAATGGAAATCCTAGTGGAGATCAAGGAAATAACGGAAACAACAATGGTACTGGAAATAACAATGGTACCGGAAATAACAATGGTACTGGAAATAACAATGGTACCGGAAATAACAATGGTACCGGAAATAACAATGGTACCGGAAATAACAATGGTACCGGAAATAA
>JAUZPT010000236.1 GCA_030705745.1 Bacillota bacterium
CTCGCAAAAGAAAAAGGAAGCCCCAGTTGTCCTGCGAGCTGAGCACTATAGCCACTTGAACCGAGAAGCCAAATCGGAATATTTAGTCCTTCACCGGGAATGGCGCGAATTGGCTTTTTTTCTCCGTGGCCAGGAGTCTCTAAGTAGGCACGCAATTCTTTCAGTTGTTCAGGGAATTCTTGTCCGTCACTTCGGCGATCCCTTCTGAGAGCTTGTGCTGTGAGATGGTCTGTTCCGGGTGCCCGGCCTAATCCAAGATCAATCCGACCAGGGAAAAGGGATTCGAGTGTGCCGAATTGTTCTGCAATCACGAGTGGCGGGTGGTTGGGCAGCATGATTCCACCTGAGCCGACACGTATAGTTGAAGTTCCTCCAGCGACATGAGCGATGACGATTGAAGTGGCTGAACTAGCTATTCCGGGCATTCCGTGGTGCTCTGCAAGCCAGTAGCGATTATATCCCCACTTTTCCGCATGGCGGGCAAGATCCAGCGTGTTCTGTAAGGACTCTGCTGGAGTACTGCCTACAAGAATCGGTGATAAATCGAGAACGGATAACTTTATATCGGAAAGCTTTTTAGCACACATGATTTCATCTTCTTTCTTTTAATATATACTTGGAGAGTATCCTTATTTTAGCCCTAAATTTCTTTAACATTGTAGCAAGGATTGTTTGAGCATCAAAATAATTTGATTGTATGTGAAATTGTTGCATGTAAAAAATTTAAACACTATGATGATAGAAAAATGAGGATTTTGTAGAAAGGATGAAGTGTTGTGGAAAAAATATTGCCTCCAGGTCAATTTGAAACGAACAAATGGCCGATTCTACATAAAGGGGATGTGCCCGTTTTCAATCGAGCGACTTGGAACTTTCGCTTGTTTGGTGAAGTAGAGGAAGAAGTGACACTGAGCTTCAAGGAATTTATGGAGCTTCCAAAAACGATTTCAACGATTGACATGCATTGTGTGACCACATGGTCGAAATTTGGTACCACCTTTGAAGGAATTGCACTTCGCGAGTTGTTGAAATTCGTTGAATTGAATGAAGGTGTAAAGTATATAAAAATATACGGATACTACAACGGAGATCGATTCGGATATTCGGCCAATTTGCCGCTCGAATCGCTGATGGGTGACGATTCGCTGTTCGTTTACCGTTGGAAGGATGATCAGCATGAATGGAAAGACATTGACTTTAAGCACGGCTATCCACTCCGTTTTATCCCGCCCGAAACATTCTATTTATGGAAGGGAAGCAAATGGGTGTCAGGCATTGAATTCTTGAAAGAAGATGAAGCCGGATTTTGGGAAGAACTCGGCTACTCCATGACCGCCAATCCTTTTAAGGAAGAACGGTTTCGGTAATAGAAAATGCGAACAGTGCTTGTCACTGTTCGCATTTTCTATGAAAAAATTTATATCCCCAATTTCTCAGCTAACTGCACTTGGTCAAAACCAAGGATGACTTCCTCGCCATTTTGATCTTTAATTACCGTTGCCGGTGTTGCAGCAGCTCCGAGTTCAATCAATTCCTGCAAAAACCGATCATTTTTGCGGATATCCCGTTCTTCAAACTCAATCCCATTTTCTTTTAACCAAATCTTTTCCGCATGACACGGTGGGCAAGTTTCTTGCGTATAAAGAATCACATTTTTCATACTGTACCTCCAAATTTAGAATTATGAATATTGTACATGATTTTCATAAAAAATACTGTGGAAAGGCCTCGATATGGCAGAACGCATTTAAAAGAACGATAGAACAAAAAGCGTATGTTCCAGTATGTTTTTTCCAAATGCTTTTCCCTTCCAATTGGTACGTAATAAAAAAAAACGATAATTTATATTGTAAAAACTTGTTTTGAAAAATAAAAAATGGTAACATAAACAAAATATTCCATTTTCGAAAGTCCATGAAGAGAACAAGTACGTGAGGAAAGCCTCTACAGCGAGCTGGGTATGGTGGAAGCCAGCGAGGAAGCCTTATCGGAAAAAATCATCTCTGAGATGCAAGACTGAACGTTTAGTAAGTCTTGACGGGTTTCCGCCGTTAAAAGGAACACGTATGTTTGTACGTTGACAAAGCGCTGTTGTTTTTGGCAACAGAATTTGGGTGGTAACGCGGGTAATACACTCGTCCCTTTCATTAGGGACGGGTGTTTTTTGTTTTTTAAAAAAGGAGGTTTTAACATGGATGTTAACAATCAAAAGGAAAGCAGAACCATGCGTGAAAAACGGATTTTGAGTTATTGGGAGCAAAACAATATTTTTCAGCAGTCTATGGAAAATAGAAAAAACAAAGAGACTTTTGTATTTTATGAAGGTCCCCCTACAGCCAATGGACTTCCACATGTTGGGCATGCTTTGGGAAGGACGCTCAAGGATATTATTGCAAGGTACCAGACGATGAACGGTAAGCATGTCATTAGAAAGGCTGGATGGGATACCCACGGCTTACCTGTTGAACTAGGCGTGGAAAAAGCTCTCGGCATCTCTGGAAAACAAGAAATTGAAGAATACGGCGTTGAATCTTTTATTAACAAATGTAAAGAAAGTGTGTTTTCGTATGAAAAGCAATGGAGAGATTTTACAAGAGATTTAGGCTATTGGGTTGATATGGATCGCCCATATATGACCATGAATAATAAGTATATCGAGTCAGTTTGGAATATTCTCGGAACGATTCATGAAAAAGGGTGGCTTTATAAAGGGCATAGAGTATCGCCTTATTGTCCCAGTTGTCAAACTTCCTTAAGTTCTCATGAAGTTGCTCAAGGATATAAAGTAGTAAAGGATTTAAGTGCAACGGTTAAATTTAAACTCAGAGAAAAAGAAAATGAATATGTTCTTGGGTGGACCACTACCCCATGGACTCTTCCAGCAAATGTAGCTTTAGCGGTAAATGGAAATCTTGAATATGCAAGGGTTAAAACTGACGATGAAACATACATTGTAGCCGCCTCCAGATTAGAGCAGGTAATCAATAAACCGTATTCCATCCTGGAAACGATGAAAGGGAAACAGCTGGTTGGTCTTTCTTATTATCCACCATTTGATTTTGCTGAAGTACAGAATGGCCACCGGATTGTCGAAGCTGAATTCGTTACAGAAGAAAGCGGGACGGGTATCGTTCATATTGCACCAGCTTATGGAGAGGATGATTACCGTTTAGTTCAAGAAAACGGACTATCTTTTATTCATGTGGTAGATGAAAGCGGGAGATATGTGGATGCCGTAAAGCCGCTTGCCGGGCAGCTAGTTAAAGAATGTGATGTAGCCATTGTTAAATTATTGCATGAGAAGGGATCATTGTTTCATAAGGAAAAGTATGAACATTCCTACCCTCACTGCTGGAGATGTGATACCCCATTACTCTATTATGCTTCTGAAAGCTGGTTTATTAAAACGACCGCATTAAAAGACGAATTTATCAACCAAAACAAAACTGTAAACTGGTACCCAGAGCATATTAAGAATGGCCGATTTGGAAACTTTTTAGAAGGCTTAGTAGACTGGAATATCAGCAGGAAGCGTTATTGGGGAACGCCGTTAAATGTATGGGTTTGTACTTCCTGTGAAACGGAAATTACACCAAAAAGCATTCATGAGTTAAAAAATAGAGCGAACGAAGAAATTTTAGATATCGAACTTCATAAACCGTATGTTGACGAGATAACGTTTACATGTCCCTCCTGCAAAGGAACAATGCAGAGGACTCCTGAAGTCATTGACGTCTGGTTTGATAGTGGGTCAATGCCATTTGCGCAATACCATACTCCATTTGAAAATAATGAGCTATTTCAAAAACAATTCCCTGCTGATGTAGTAATTGAGGGGATTGATCAGACACGAGGATGGTTTTATTCGTTACTTGCGGTATCAATGCTATATACCGGAAAGGCACCATATAAAAATGTTTTAGCCACTGGTCATGTACTAGATGAGCACGGACAAAAAATGTCGAAAAGCAAAGGGAATGCTTTAGACCCTATGGAACTAATCCATTCCTTTGGTGCGGATGCTCTCAGATGGTCGCTTATTGAGGAAAGCGCACCGTGGAATCCAAAGAGATTCTCAGAACGAAATGTCCAGGAAGCTAAGTCGAAGCTCGTTGATACACTTTCTAGCTTATATCATTTTTACAGTCTTTACTCAGAAATAGATTCATTTAATCCGGAGCTGCATAAAAGCGAGTCAAATTCCATTATGGATCGCTGGATTCTCTCAAAATTAACAACAACAACATTGCTTATGAAAAAGGAAATGGATCATTACCAAGTTACAAACGCGGCAAGATTGGCAGGAAAACTGGTCGAAGAAATCAGTAATTGGTACATCCGCAGAAACAGGGAACGTTTTTGGAGTCATGGAATGTCTGAAGATAAAGCAGCGGCCTATCAAACACTGAATAAATTATTGGTAGATACATCAAGGCTGCTGGCTCCGTTTGTTCCATTTATTTCAGAAGAAATATACTTTTCATTAAAAGGAGATAGTGTCCATTTGGCTGAATATCCGGAAGTCCAGATGGATTTGATTGATGAGGAACTTGAAAATCAAATGCACGCAGTTTTGGAAATCGTGGAGTTAGGCAGAAGTGTCCGACATGCCCACCAAGTCAAAACTAAACAGCCACTTGCAAAAATGGTGATCATTTCGAATAATTCTAATGTTAATCCATTGCTGTCTTTTGAAGAAATTATTAAGGACGAACTAAATTTGAAGATGCTCGAGTGGGCAGATTTTTCAAATGATTTTATTGAGTATCAATTAAAGCTTAATTTTAAAGCAGCAGGACCAAGGATAGGTAAAGCGGTAAATGAAGTCAATCAATTCCTTAGCATGGCAACATTGAATGAAGTACATTGTTTTCTAAGTGAAGGGTCGCTGTCAATAACATTGAAAAACCAAGAGGTCATTTTGCTTGGAAAAGAAGAAGTAACGGTTTTAAAAAAAGCTGCATTAAAAGGTTATTCAGAAGCCTCCAACCGAAACTTTACTGTGATATTGGATACGAATATCAGTGAAGAATTAAAGAGGGAAGGAACTGCAAGAGATTTCGTAAGAAGTATTCAAGACCTTCGAAAAAGATTGAATTTGCCGGTTGATAAAAGAATCGAACTTTATGTAAGCTGCAG
>JAUZPT010000237.1 GCA_030705745.1 Bacillota bacterium
ATCAAGGAGGACGAATCATTCAGAGGGCAAATCGACCGTAAAAAAGTCATTGATGAACTGACCAATGATCTTACAGGATTTGGACCGATTAATCCTTTGCTCCTCGATGAAGAAGTTTCGGAAGTGATGGTAAACGGGCCGACCCAGGTTTATTGCGAGCGAAAAGGAAAACTAGAATTGACTGGCATTCAATTCAGAGACGATGAACATGTGATGAGTGTAATCGAAAAAATCGTTTCGCCGCTTGGCAGAAGAATCGATGAAAGCTCACCAATGGTCGATGCTCGCCTTCCAGATGGCTCGCGTGTGAACGCTATTATTCCTCCCCTGGCGTTAAACGGGCCTGTGGTGACAATCCGAAAATTCTCCAAAGATCCCTTTCAAATAGAGGACTTAATTCAGTTTGGAACGATTACAGAGGAAATGGCAATTTTTCTGGATGCCTGTGTAAAAGCAAGGCTCAATATTTTTGTAAGTGGGGGTACGGGGTCAGGAAAAACAACCACTTTGAACGTTCTTTCTAATTTCATTCCATCTGATGAACGAATCGTCACAATCGAGGATGCGGCAGAGCTTCAGCTTGGACAGGAGCATATTGTATCGTTGGAATCGCGTCCACCCAATATTGAAGGGAAAGGCGCCATTTCAATCAGAGACCTGGTTCGAAACTCCTTAAGGATGCGGCCCGATCGCGTTATCATCGGAGAAGTCCGGGGAGCGGAAGCGCTCGATATGCTTCAGGCGATGAATACGGGCCATGATGGTTCTCTCGCCACCGGTCACTCGAACAGTCCGCGTGATATGATCGCCCGTCTGGAAACGATGGTCCTTCTCGCTGGAGTAGAACTTCCTGTCAAAGCAATCAGGGAACAAATTGCTGGGGCGATCGATGTCATTATTCAGCAGTCACGTTTAAAGGATGGAACAAGGAAAATTGTCAGCATCACTGAGGTACAAGGAATGGAGGGCGATATCATCGTACTTCAAGATATTTTTTCATTTAAACAACAGGGGGTTTCAACGGAAGGAAAAATAATAGGCCGGCTTGCACCCACAGGTGTTCGCCCGAAGTTTTATGACCGCCTGGAAACATCAGGCATCCATATTCCAGCAGGAGTATTTATTGAAGGTGAGGAGTGGGAGGCATGATTAATATAATTCTATTATTCTTCTGTCTCACTTCATTTTTTCTATTTGCATTTTTCTTTCAATTGATTTTTCATTCAGACAAGCGTATCGAGAGCAGGATGCAACGCTATTTAGCGGTGTCGGATGAAAAGCTGGGAAGAAAACAGATGAATCTCATTGTACACTATCAGCTGACGAAGCAAAGAATTAGAAAGAACTTATTATCGAAAGAGAAAAACACAAAGCTAGAAACGATGCTCGCTCGATCTGGTCTCCCACTCAAGCCGGAAGAATATATTCTCTTTCAGTGGATTTCGACTGCATTATCCTCCTGCGTTTTTCTTTTAGTAACTGGAAAATGGTTATTTTTGTTGCCAGGATGTTTAATAGGATTTTATTTTCCAAAGTGGTATTTGCGAAAAAAGCAGAAAGCCAGAATGACCAAATTTAATGATGGGCTAGCGGATATGATTACAACGATAATCGGATCACTACGGGCGGGTTTTAGTTTTCCACAGGCTTTGAAAACAGTAATTGAAGAAGCGTCCTCTCCGATTAAGGACGAAATGGAATCCGTGTTGAAAGAAATGCAATATGGAAGCAGTCTTGAAGATTCGTTGAATGATTTGAAGGAACGGATGCCGAGCGAGGACCTTGATTTGATGATACAGGCGATCCTCATTCAAAGACAGGTTGGAGGGAATTTAGCCACCGTTTTAGAAAAAATTGTTGAAACCATTCGGGATCGCACGAAAATTCAACGTCAAATTTCTACAATGACCGCACAGGGCAGGCTTTCCGGTATCGTTGTGGGCTTGCTCCCAATAATTCTTGGGTTTGTCATCTATCTCATTCAACCAGGATATATTGGCACATTGTTTCATAATAAAATAGGGATGATAATGCTGGCTGCTGGTCTTATAGCGGGCATTATCGGTTTTATAATGATTAAGAAAATAACTGTCATAGAGGTGTAGACGATGATTTATCTGTGTTTTTTCCTGACGATTTCATTGCTTATCTATGGCTTGATGCTAATTCGTGCAGAGAAAAAAGGTCGGGTGCAAAAAAGGCTGGCCATCTTTGTCACTGGCGATTCTACATTCACTCAGACAGAGAAGAAAAAGGAGCAGAATCCCTCTTTTTTTATTCGATATATAAAACCGATTTTCCACGATTTTAAACGAAGCTTCAAAAAGAGAATGCCAGGTGAAAAAGAGGCACGCATAGAAAAGAAACTTCAAATAGCCGGTAATCCTCTTGGTATGACCCCAGTCGATTTCCGCCTTATGCAGACAGGATTATTCGTGGGTATGCCGTTCGTATTCGGAGTTTATGGATTTTTTCTAAAGGCAGGAAATGCTGCAGTCGCCATTTTTGCAATTTTAGGAGTAATGATTGGTTTAGTGGCCCCGCATCTTTATTTGAGACATAAAACGAAAGCCCGAAACCGCAGGGCATTACGAGAATTGCCCGATATATTAGATTTGTTGACGGTCAGTTTGGAGGCGGGGCTAGGATTTGATTCAGCTATCAGCAAGGCGGTTTCAAAAAAGAATGGAGTCATCGTAAACGAATTTCATCGCTGCCTAGAAGAGATGCGTCTTGGTAAAGTCAGGAGAGAAGCGCTCGCAGGAATTCGCGACCGTCTCGATGTCGATGAAGTAAAGACGTTTATCAGCAGCATTTTACAAGCGGAAAAGCTCGGAATCGGCATGGTCCAAGTGCTCCGTGTACAATCAAGTGAAGTGCGGGAACAACGAAAGCAAAGAGCGGAAGAGGAAGCGATGAAAGCACCGATTAAGATGCTATTTCCTCTGGTTATGTTCATTTTCCCAAGCCTATTTATTGTCCTTTTGGGGCCAGCTATCATACAGTTCATTGAAACATTCCGTAAATAGGTGATGAATGCATACCTCTTAACTTTCGTTTTTTTAAAAGGATTGTGATATGATAAAAACAAATTGTTATTAAATACTGGGAGGCTTAGCAGATGACGACGACAACACATGCACATATCACGACATGGCTGTTGGCAATTATTTTATTATTCGTTGCTTTGGGACTACATAAGAAAGGCAATTTAAAAGGATTTAAAATCATTCAGATGGTTATGAGGGTCTTTTATTTGCTAATTATCGGGACAGGCATAGCATTAATCATCGGTGCTGTTCATCTAAGCCTGTTATACATTGTGAAAATGGCCACAGGATTATGGATTATCGGAATAATGGAGTTTATTTTAATGAAAACTTCAAAAAATGAATCAACATCCGTACTATGGATTCAGTTCGTTATCGCCTTTTTGCTGGTTCTGTATCTAGGTTTGAAGCTACCAATGGGCTTTCATCCATTTGCATAATTTTTACAAAAAAGCTGCCATTTCGGCAGCTTTTTTGCGTTTTTCGTATCAATGGCTGGAATTGTATGTTATTTTTATATTATGAAAAGTCTAGAAATTCGAAGATAAATGGTGATTACATTGGCAAAAACGCTTTGCTATACATTTGAAAGCAATAGGCAATTGCAACAATTTATACTCGACAATAAATTGGCTGATTTTCCTCAACTTTTGATTCAGGTGTTCTCTGGGACAATAGATATTAGTGTAATAGAACAATTGCAAAGTTTGTTGAATAATCTTGTACCATCTGCCACTGTCATCGGCTGCACAACTGCTGGAGAAATATCGTCTGGTGAGAGCTTGGAAGGTGGGATTGTTCTTTCCTTTACAATATTGGAGAAAACGAGTCTTCATTCGTCTCTTTTTTGCCATGATCGGTTTACGGATAGCTATAAATTAGGAAAGAAACTAGGCGATCAACTCATTAACAATGATACAAAAGCCATGATTCTTTTTTCAGCCGATCTTCAAATCGATACGCAGCAAATACTGGAAGGTATTTATGATGTGAATTCTGATGTCATTTTGTCAGGAGGCATAGCCGGGGACAATGGACTTTTTGAAAAAACGTTTGTATTTAACAATGACAATATCATCTCGAACGGAATTGTGGCGGTTGCTTTGGGTGGTGAGGACTTAACAGTAGAGGTTGGTTCTTGTTTTCAGTGGCGAGAAATAGGAAAACCGATTACGGTTACGAAATCATCCGGTAGAATCGTTTACGCGCTTGACGATAAAAAGCCTTTGCAAATATTGAAGAAGTACTTGGGTGATACGTTTATCAACTCCCTTCCAAAATCGGGTAGCGAATTCCCATTTATTGTTGATAAAAAAGGTGAAAAAATCTCTTTATTCATTTCCAAATTGCTTGAGAACGGTGCGATTGAATTAAATAGAAGTGTGGAAACTGGCGATGAATTGACCTTTGCGTATCCAGATATTTCTTCCGTTATAGACGAATCCCTTTCATCGATACGTAAATTATCAAAGAAATCCATTGATTCCATTTTTATATATAACTGTATCGGACGGAAACAATTTATGTACGATTTTGCCGTTACTGAATTAAGTATGTTAAATTCTATTGCTTCGACAAGCGGCTTTTTTTCGTACGGTGAAATTTATTCGCGAAAAAAGAAGCGTCCCCAAATAATTGGGCATTCGTTAACCTATTTGGCAATATCTGAATCTAGTGATCATGGGAAAAATGAACAGTTGTCTTTTGAATACAACGCTCCTGACTATATGAATACAATTATGTCACTTACTCATTTAATGCAGGCATCACAAAATGATACGAGGATATTAAACGAGAATTTAGCAGTCTCAGGGCAATATTATCGATCATTATTTGATAACAATGCTGATTTCGTTTATTCAGCCGATCTAAAAGGTCGTTTTACAAGCGTGAATCGATCCTTTGAAAAGACATTTCAATTCAAGGAAAGCGATGTCCTAGGAAAATCTGCATTGAAATTCATTAAGGAAGAAGATATCCCGAGGTCAAGGGCACACTTTTTAAGGGCATTAAAAGGAAAAGAGCAATTTTATGATCTCGAAATTGCTAATATTAATGGG
>JAUZPT010000238.1 GCA_030705745.1 Bacillota bacterium
CCTACACAAATAGAACCTGTTCAATATCAAGCGAAGGAAATTGGCAATCGCCTATATTTCTGGTGCGGTGAAAAAGAAATTCGTTGCGGAATGCAGTGGACTTTAGAGTTCTCACTAGGAGAGGATGACAATTACTTAACACAAAGAGCTTCATTCTACAACCCATCTCAAAAAAGTCATGCCTGGATGTCTTGGTCAAACGCTGCATTACCAGTTCGTGAAGATTCAGAGCTGCATTTCCCTGGTGGAAATATTCTATATCACGGCAGTGAAATGAAGGAATTTTACTGGGACGACAAAAAGAAACATTATATTCGTGACTTTGACTCGATGGCAGGTTTTTTCTGGAATGATGCAACTGAGAATGCATTCGGTGTATTCACGCCAAGCTTAGGCACTGGTCTATATCATATTGCTGACGAGAAAGATGTTCCGGGAATTAAACTTTGGACTTACGGAATTGGAAGTGAAGAAATTTGGTCGTATAACACGACGATTCGTAATGAATCTTATGTGGAAATACAAGCGGGGCCGATTAAAGACCAGTCAATTAAAGATGAATTGCACCCAGGACAACACAAAACATATTGTGAGTATTGGATTCCTACTACGAAAGCGCTTGAACTTAGTGAGCTTGTTTTACCAAATCCTGAGTTGATTCCGTTGGAAGAAATGCCACGATTTGACTGGACAGCTACACGTGAAAAAGTAAAACCTTGGGTTGAGCTAGTAGACGCATTTAACCGGGGAGCTACTGCAAAAATCCCAAACCCGCCTGAATTGCATGTTAATGCATGGCCACCTTCGGGAATGGCTGAGCTAGGTGAAGCGATTCCTTGGGCAGCGAAAAATGTTAGTGTAGAGTTAGCGGATACTTGGGAATACTATCTGGGATTATGGCTTGCAGGGTGCGACCGGTTTGATGAAGCATTAGAAGTATTGGCCGATGTTGAAAATGATTTTGCAAGATTAATAGAAGCAAGAATTTATCTGGCAGAGAAAAATCAACCGGAAGAATGTATATCAGTGCTATCAAGAATGCAAAATTTGACGTTAATGACACACCCGCAAGTTGTCATTGAAAAAGATAAGGCACTAGAGCGATTAGGAAAAGAAACTTTAGTTGAAAGAGCATTTTGGTTGGATAAATTGAGCGCTTTGAAAGATGAAGGTATTATTGAAAGAAGATGCCAACTATTATTTGATCAAGGTAAATTTCAAGATGCAAAAGAAATGTTGGAAGCTACTAACTTCACTCTTGTGCATCAGCGTTACTTTCGTACGGAGCTATGGATGAGAATAAATAAAAAATTAGGAGTCGACGCGGATAAGAATTTCTTAGAGTCATTAGGCGAAGACAGACTTGCAAAATTCGGGCAGTATCGTGTTTATGATTCAGAGTAACGAAGGGGCATGTCCTTTTGTATTTCTATTTATTTAATAATATTAATTAATTATATGAAATTTAATTGACAGTAAAAAGTAAAACGATAATAATAGCTTTAAAGATAGCGTTTACAGTTTGCTGCAGTTCAGGAAACAGGTGTTAAATTAACGGTTTCCCTTCCAAGACTGAATGACAGCTATACAGAGTCTATAATCAATAGATTTAATGGGGGGATTATCCATGCTCTCTTTAGGGGTTGATATTGGAGGAACGAAGATTGCAGCAGGAATTATTAATGAACAGGGTTTTTGCATTGATCGAATTGAATTGCCTAGTATTAGTGATGATTCTGAAAAAATGTTTTCACAAGTGAAAAATTCCATATCTATGGTCCTTAAAAAAGGAAATTACAAATTAGCAGAATTAGCTGGAATTGGTATTGGAGTTCCGGGAAAAGTAGAACATCAAAACGGGGTGGCCATTTATCAAAATAATCTCCCGTGGATTAATTTCCCTCTAGTTGAAAGGCTTCAAGAGTTCTTTCCTGCCAAAATATTATTAGATAATGATGTATACATGGCCACTTTTGGTGAATGGTATGCAGCTGGGAAAAAGTATGATGAAACTTTTGTCTTCTTTACAATTAGCACTGGTATTTCCTGCTGCACTATTCATAATGGTCGTTTTGTTCGCGGAGCAGGATTTGCCGGTGAAATTGGTTTAAGTATTGTCGATGAACATCCACTGCCAAGTAAATATTTAAATGATGGCTGTTTAGAAGCTGTAGCATCAGGTCCGGCAATTGCCCATTATACGAATATACATAGAAATTTGTCCGGCGGGTCTGATAAATGGACAACCAAAGAAGTCATTGATGCCTATTTTTCAGGTGAACCCTTCGTAATCGAAATCATCCAAAATATATTTAGATATATTGCGAGAGGGATTCACTCGATTACTTGTTTATTAGACCCGGACAAACTTATCTTAGGAGGCGGAGTCATGAACCATAATCCAAAGCTCATCCATCCTCTATTAGAAGAATTAGATAAACTTCTTGTACCAGAACAAAAAAATATCCTTCATCGTATACAGGCATCTAAGCTAAAGGGTGATGCAGGGATAATCGGAGCTGGTCTAAGAGTACTTGAAGATTTTTCATAGGAAGGGTAGATTATGAAACTTACGATTAAAAATGGCAATGTTGTTTTTCCTACAGGTGTACATAAAACCAATATTGAAATTGAAAATGGAAAAATCATCGGATTTACTGATTCCAATATTGATTCCCAGTCTGAAATTTTTGATGCCTCATCCCATTATGTCATGCCGGGATTTATTGATTTACAAACAAACGGGGTGGCGGGTTTCGATGTCATGGATGGAACGGAAGAAGCGATTTCTAAAATGGTCGAAGTCCTTCCCTCCCAAGGTGTAACTGGTTTTTTGCCCACAACAGTAACAGGAGAAGGCTCTGTAATAGCAAATTCATTACGTGCTATTGCGAAAGTTAAAAACAAGAATTTACCTGGAAGTGAAATTCTGGGTGTTCATGTTGAGGGACCATATATTTCATATGCAAAAAGTGGGGCGCATGAACAAAATTGGATTCGGGCTTTCAATAAAAATGAGTTCGATAGATGGAATGAATTAAGTGGAAATTTGATAAAGCTTCTAACGCTTGCACCTGAAGTGAACAACAATCTGGATTTTATTCAAGAACTTAAGAAACAGAATATTATAGTCTCAATCGGCCATTCGAATGCTCCATATCATGAGACAATAAAAGCATTTGACTTTGGAATCAATTATTCCACCCATTTATTTAATGGAATGAGTGGAATGCATCACCGAGAACCGGGTGTCGCAGGTGCGGTTTTGTCGGATGAACGTGTGTTTGCTTCGTTTATACCGGATTTGCAGCATGTACATCCTGCTCTCCTTAAAATGATCTACAAAATAAAAGGCAGAGAAAAATCTGTTATTGTCAGTGACCAAGTATTCTTAACCGGATTACCTCCAGGAGAATACAAGTGGGGGGACCAATTAGTAATTAGCAATGGAACATTTCCTACCGTGAAATCGACGGGAAGCCTTGCAGGGAGCTTATTGCAAATGAATATTTCCATAAAAAACATGGTGGAAGCTGCAAATATTCCTCTCCATGATGCTGTTTTTATGGCAGCAACAACACCAGCAATGGTGCTTGGCATTGCTAAAGAGGCAGGCAGTATTGAGAAAAACAAGAGAGCGAATTTAACAATTCTTAATAAGGATTATGAAGTCACTGGAACCATTAAGGATGGAATCTGGATTTTTAAAAAATGATTTTAGGAGACGGAAAATTATGTTTTTACCTTTTTCTCAAGAACAAATAAAGTCATTTTGTGCAGAACATACAGTGAAGGAAATTCTTCAGCAGCCAAAGCTATGGGTAGAAACGTTCAAGATTATCAATGAAAATAAAGATCAAATAAAGCTGTTTTTTGAAAGCCTCACAAATAAACATGGACGTGTCCGTTTCGTCTTTACAGGTGCCGGGACTTCAGCATTTGTAGGAGAAACCATCACTCCTTTTTTACGGAAGAATAACAAGAATCTATCATGGGATTTAGAGTCTATTGCGACAACGGATCTTGTTTCTTCTCCTAAATATTTTTTAAACAAAGAGATTCCTACAGTTCTAGTTTCTTTTGCTCGTTCAGGAAACAGTCCTGAGAGTGTTGCTGCGGTAGAGGTAGCGGAAAAAATAGTTCAAGATTTTTATCAAATCACTATTACTTGTAATGAACATGGGCAATTGGCTAAAAAGGCACAAGGTGATGAAAATACTTTGCTATTATTGATGCCTCCAGCATCCCATGACGAGGGATTTGCCATGACAAGTAGTTTTAGCTGTATGATGTTGGCTGCACTGATAGCCTTTCAATATGAAAGTTTAAATGAATTAGAGCTTTTGGTTGATGGTCTCGCAAGTGGTACTGAAAATTTCCTAAGTTCACTTTCAGCCCATTTAGAAACAATAACAGAATTTGACTTTGAACGAATTATTTATTTAGGATCTGGTTTACTCGGTGGTATTGCAAGAGAATCAGCTTTAAAGGTATTGGAATTAACTTCTGGTAAAACTGTGGCAATGTATGAAACTCCACTAGGATTCCGTCATGGACCAAAATCAATTATGAATGACAAATCATTAATCGTTTTCTTCATGTCTCATGATGAGTATACAAGGAAATATGAACTTGATTTATTAAAGGAACTTAACCAGGCAAACCTTGAATCAAAAATTGCCGTACTTGATTTTAAAGATGAAGATACAGTCAAAGAATACAGCGATTGGCAAATATGTATCCCTTCAAGTGGAATAGAGTGGGAAGAAGTATACCTTGGCTTTGTTTATGTCACTTTTGCCCAGACTCTAGCAGTTAAAAAATCCATTCATTTGGGCATATCGGTGGATAATCCAAGTGTAGATGGATTGGTAAACCGGGTTGTACAAGGAGTTACCATTTATCCATTATAGGTTCAAAAAGAGGAGTGAACTAATAATGATTACCCAAAAACCCCAGCTAGTCAACACTAAAGTTATGTTAATTGACGCACAAAAATTTGGCTACGCCGTCCCAGCTTTCAATATCCATAATTTAGAAACGATTCAGGTTGTGACTGAAGCAG
>JAUZPT010000239.1 GCA_030705745.1 Bacillota bacterium
AAAGAAGGGACTGGCAAACATCATCGGGCGCTAGATGACGCATTGACCACCTTTAATATCTTTAAATTGGTGGAGAAAGATAAAAAATATTTACAAAAGCCTGAGCCGACTACGATCGGAGACAGAGTTGATTTTTCGAAATTTTTAAATGAATTCGTATAAAAGGCCAAATCACAAGCAACGTGATTTGGCCTTTATTTTATTTAAAATATTCTTTTTCTAGTTGTTCGATATTTTTTAAACTTTGGCTTGCCCAGGCGGATGGTGTTTCAAGACATTCTGCTTTTATCTTTTCGATGGCCGTCTTCAAAGAGGAAAGATAGTCAGGAACCGTGTCCTCAAATGGCTTGACCATTTGTTTTGGCACATTTGTTTGTTCTCTGAAAGCGAGGGCGCGTCTTTCGTGAAAAATTCCAACCTCGACATCTTTCGGATGATGCAAATCTCCTTGCATTGGATGTTTGAGCACAGCTAAAACGCGTACTAAATAATGCTGTGGACGGATGTCGGTAATTTCTCCGATGTATTTACCTGTTTTGTATATTGCAGTCACAACATCCCCGATTTTTAATTCGTTCATATTTTCACTCTCCCCATATTGATTGTTTTCCTTTATTATGAAGTAGATGTGAAAAAAAACAAAGTGCAAAAGAAATAACGATTGTTTAAAGTGAAAAAATGGAGGGATGATAAAATGAAAATGAAAATTGCTGCTATGATGATGGTGGTTTTAATGCTGTCGGCGTGCGGGACAAGCACGAGTAAGTCCAATACAGTGAAAGATGCAAAAAAGGTTCCTGAATCTTCACAGAACGAAGGGAGCAAATCAGTGGATAATGTTGTGTATCCTCAGTTAACGTCTAAAGTAGCTGAGAATGAGAAGTTGGTTGAAATGGAAACGACAATGGGAAATATAAAAATTAAATTATTTCCTAAGTACGCGCCGAAAGCAGTGGAAAATTTTATTAAACACAGTAAGGACGGCTATTATAATGGTTTGATCTTCCACCGTGTAATCAAGGATTTCATGATTCAGGGAGGAGACCCGAACGGAACAGGAACGGGTGGAGACAGTATTTACGGCAAGCCTTTCGAGGATGAGTTCTCCAAGAATCTATTTAATTTAAGGGGCGCCCTTTCAATGGCAAATGCTGGTCCAAACACGAATGGAAGCCAGTTTTTTATTGTTCAGAAAACGTCGGTTGATCCCCAAATGCAAGGTGAAATGGAAAAAGCTGGTTATCCGAAGGAAATCATCGATGCGTATGCTAAACAAGGAGGCACACCATGGCTCGATTTTCACCATACTGTGTTTGGACAAGTCGTGGAAGGTATGGACGTTGTCGATAAAATTGCCAACACACCTGTAGGACCCGATGACAAACCTACACAAGATGTATCGATTAAAAAAATAATCGTCATTCAATAAGCTCATGTCGATGTAAGGCTTGGTTACCAATCTGGATACTGCTATAATAAATCATTGGAACATCGCCTTTACGGAAAGGAAGATAAAAATGATTCAATGGTTTGTTGTATCCGAGTTCTTATATTTTCCTGAAGATAAATCAGAATATATTCCGGCAGTCATTACGTTAGCGATTTTTGTCATAGCTGCTTTGATTGCAATGAGATTCTTCATCGTTATATCCAAGCGTGAAGCGAAGAAAACTGAAGAACTTGAAAAAAAATTAAAACAACAAAGTGAAGTGGAAAGGAACAGCTAATACAGCTGTTCCTTTTTGTTTTTCTTGATTTAGCATTTATACGATTCAATCTGCGTTTAATAACGGTGCTTAGTGGTGATACTAGAGTACAAAATGTCTTTTTGGAGGTTAATATTGATGAATAAGTGCTGGATGCTGATTCCGGTCCTATTTTTGGCAGGGTGCACGCAAGGAAATCCTAAAAAAATAAATGTAATGATGTATAATGCTTCGGGGGATTCAGTTGGAAAAGTCATTGTGTCTGAACAGCCGAAAGGAGTCAAGCTAGAGGTAAATGTAGATGGTTTATCACCCGGTGTGCATGCCATTCATATTCACGATAAAGGCAAATGTGTAGGTCCCGATTTCAAATCTGCAGGAGGACATTTTAATCCTGATAAAAAGAAACATGGCCTTCTACATCCGAAGGGAGCGCACGCAGGTGACCTTCCCAATTTAATTGTTGGAACGGATGGAAAAGCAAAAGCAGTGTTAATGGCACCGCAATTAACGTTAAAGGATGCAAAAAACTCACTCTTCACAAAAGAAGGTACTTCCATAATCATTCATGAGGGAAAAGATGATGGAATGACCCAGCCTGCAGGAAATGCTGGAAATAGGGTTATATGCGGAGAGATTTCAATGAATAAAGGCCAAAAAGGGCAAAAAAAATCGCAGGATGAAAAGAAATAAAACGCAAATGTTGGTTGAGAGGGTGACTCTTTCCTTTGGAGTCACCCTCTTTTATTTGTGTAATTTTAAGTGCAACTATCATTAATAATGTGCAAGCGTTTTCTCTTTCAAACGAAAAGAGGTCAATATAAAAAAATATTCATTTTTTTTTGAGTTAGTATTGATTATAATAGAGGCATACGATTTTGGATGGCAATTTTTTTTCCTTGTTTGGGAAAACGGTTGCACAAATTTAATAGAGGATGAAAAACATGAAGCGATTATTTAATGTGGATAATTGGAAAATTATCGAAACGGGAATCCATAAAGAAGATTTTAGGCTTGCGGAAAGCATAATGAGCCTTGGAAACGGGCATATGGGCATGAGAGGGAACTTTGAAGAAACATATTCTGGCGACTTCCATCGCGGTTCTTACATAGCCGGAGTCTGGTTTCCTGATAAAACGCGTGTAGGCTGGTGGAAAAATGGCTATCCTGATTATTTCGGTAAAGTAATCAACTCGATCAATTTTATCGGTATTCGTGTATTTGTCGATGGCAACGAGATCGATCTTCATCGCGATCAAGTTGAAGAATTTTACCGTGAGCTCGATATGCAGCATGGCGTGTTAACGCGTAAGTTCACCGTTGTTCACGGCGAAAAAAGAACGGAAGTCGAAGCATTCCGCTTCTTATCCGTTGCGGACCATGAATTGGCAACTATCCGCTATACGGTTACCGCGAAAAATTACGATGGCGAAATTTCTTTCGTACCTTATCTGGATGGAGACATTCGCAATGAGGATTCGAATTACGATGAGGATTTTTGGGAAGAAATCAGCAAGGAAGTTTCAGATTACAACGGTAGCATTGTTATGAAAACGAAGGATAATCCGTTCGGTACACCAACCTTTCAGGTAGCCGCATCGATGGCTATTGTTGCAAATGGCGAAGTGAAAGCGGTCACATTTTCGGGAAAGAATGAATATGTGGACAATACAATTACAATGACGGCCAAAAAGGGACAACCCGTCACGCTTCAAAAATACGTCGCTGTCACGACCGACCGCGATTATGAAGCCTCCGACTTGATCGAAAAAGGAAAAAGAGTTTTGGAACGAAGTGTTGCAAAGGGTTTTGAAGCATTGCTTGACGAGCATAAAAAGGGATGGTTGAAGCGCTGGGAAATTGCCGATGTGGAAATTAGTGGCGATGAGGAGGCGCAGCAGGGAATCCGCTTTAATTTGTTCCAACTGTTCTGTACCTATTACGGTGAAGATGCCCGCCTGAACATCGGCCCTAAAGGATTCACGGGTGAAAAATACGGTGGAGCGACTTATTGGGATACTGAAGCGTATGCGATCCCGCTTTATTTATCAACGGCTTCACCGGAAGTAT
The DNA here is from genome assembly GCA_030705745.1 of Bacillota bacterium. GTDB lineage: Bacteria > Bacillota > Bacilli > Bacillales > Cytobacillaceae > Neobacillus_A. The sequence continues at coordinate 3,777 of JAUZPT010000239.1, forward strand.
CGCGCAATCTTCTTGTGTATCGCCACAACCAGCTTGAAGGTGCATTTCACAATGCTCGCCAGCAAGGCCTTAAAGGCGCGCTTTATCCAATGGTTACATTTACAGGTGTAGAGTGCCACAATGAGTGGGAAATTACATTTGAGGAAATTCACCGAAATGGTGCGATTGCGTATGCCGTGTACAATTATGTTAATTATACCGGCGACAAAAAATACCTTCATGAATATGGCATCGATGTTTTGATGGGGATTTCCCGTTTTTGGGCGGATCGTACCCATTACAACAAAAAGAAAGACCAATATATGATTCATGGGGTTACTGGACCTAATGAGTACGAAAACAATGTCAACAATAATTGGTACACCAACCTGATTGCAACTTGGACACTCAAATATACGCTTGAGGTGATCGAGTATTTAAAACAAAACGGATTTGAAAGCCGCCTTGAGGCTCTTGAAGCAAGCGAAGGCGAATTGGCTAAATGGCAGGATATCATTGCGAAAATGTACTTCCCTTATGACGAAGAACACGGTGTGTTTATTCAGCATGATACCTTCCTGGATAAAGACCTAATGGTAGCAGATGATCTGAATCCTGCGGACCGTCCGCTTAATCAAAAATGGTCGTGGGATAAAATTTTGCGCAGCTGTTTTATTAAACAAGCAGATGTTCTTCAAGGTCTATATTTCTTTAATCATGATTTTACGGAAGAAGAAAAACGTCGCAATTTTGAATTTTATGAGCCGATGACCGTTCATGAGTCATCTTTATCACCGTGTATCCATTCCATTTTGGCTGCAGAGCTCGGCATGGAAGAAAAGGCATACGAAATGTATAACCGGACAGCACGCCTAGATTTGGATAACTTTAATAACGATACAGAAGATGGGTTGCACATTACGAGCATGACAGGTTCATGGCTTTCGATTGTTCAGGGATTTGCAGGAATGAGAACGGCAAATGAAACGCTATCCTTTGCTCCGTTCATTCCGCAGGCTTGGAAGAGCTATACGTTTAAAATTGTTTATCGTGACCATTTGATTCAGGTGAAAGTGGATAGAGAGCATGTGACCCTTTCGCAGGATGGGCCTGCGCTTTCGATGAAAGTATACAATGATGTAGTTGTATTGGAAGAAAATGGCCAATTGGCAATCGCGCTTAAGCGCAACTAAGGGAGGATATTGTTCGTGGCCAGAAAACTTAAAGCGTTTATTTTTGACCTTGATGGAGTTATTACCGATACAGCAGAGTATCACTATTTAGCGTGGACGGCGCTGGGGGA
>JAUZPT010000024.1 GCA_030705745.1 Bacillota bacterium
ATGGTTTTTTGGGGTTTTGATGGACAAAACGAGGTGGGTTCACACGAAAAATGTCCATCATCCCGCTCATGATGGACAAAACGAGGCGAGTCCGCGAGCAAAATGTCCCTCATCGCGCTTATGATGGACAAAACGAGGCGAGTCCACGAGAAAAATGTCCATCATCCCGCTCATGATGGACAAAACGTGGTGGGTTCACACGAAAAATGTCCATCATTCCGCTTATGATGGAAAAATAACGCTTTCGTTCGTAGTTTTACGTTAATGCAGGTTCTTTAAAGACCTATTGAGGCTCTATATGCCGAGTTTTGTACTCAAGTGGTTTTTAAAGGAGATATTGAAGCTCTCCAATTATTTTTTTTTTATCTAATAAATCGAAAATCATCAATGGACAATAACATAGCTTTTTCATTAATAATATTTTTAATTGCCTAATAATTTGTATTTGAATAATAGGAAAATTTAAAAAATAAAAAATAAACCTGTCGTTTTTTGAATCGTCAAAAAACGTACACATTTTTAGGGTCATATGTCCCAGGATGATGAAAGCGTAATCAAATCGCGGAATGACAAGCAATTTCATTGAAGGGAAGCAGCAAATGTATGCTGGATACGGGTTTTTTTGATTTTAAAGTAAGGAAAGATGTAAAAAGAGTTCTTTAAAGAAGAAAAAGGAACGATATATATATGTCATATCTAGTCTAAAATGCGCATATTTTGTAACACTCCTGTAACAAAGTTAAAACGAAGTTGTAAATTTTCTCCCCTGCTTTTTGTGAGATACTAATACTAGATTAAGAGACAAACCAGAAAAGAAAAACGGGGGACAGCATGAGAAAATATCTTATAACTAGTTTCGTAGCTTTAACTCTTTTCTTCAGTGGATTTGCCGGTGCGGGTATTAATAAAACTGAGGCAGCATCATTAGGAGCAAAAGCTTCCATGATCGCTCAAAAACATATTGGAGTTCCATATAAATGGGGCGGTACAACTCCAAGAGGCTTTGATTGTTCAGGATTAGTCGGCTACTCTTTTAGGCAAGCAGGAAAAAACCTTCCAAGAACAGCAGCTGATATGTTCAGAACAGGATTCTTTATTTCAAAAAGTGGACTGCAAAAAGGAGATTTGGTCTTTTTCAGTACTTATAAAGCAGGCGCCGCACATGTAGGCATCTATATCGGTGCAAATAAATTTGTTCACGCAAGCTCGCATGGTGTAAAAATAGATAGTTTGTGCAATCCTTACTGGAACAAAGTATATTGCGGCTCCAAACGAGTATAACCTCCTTTCATGGAGGTTTTTTTCTTTTCCTTATAGATAGACTAGTATTTATAATTAAATTACCACGAAGTAGTGATTTTCAAACCTATATTTTCAAAAATTCTTCTCTCTCTTAGGATTTTATTTTTAAAAGCGGAAAAATTCGTCTAATTATTGAAGATATCAAAGTTAGTCCTTTATTGCTTTAATAAAGTGAAATTTTCCATTGACATAGAATCGTACGCGAATTAAGATAGGTTCATGGTACAAAAGCACTTTAGTTTATTAGAGAGAGAAAGTGTTTTGAGGGGAGAAATAGTTTTATGGAAAAGTCAAATAAACTTGGGTTATGGATTTTAACGGCACTTGTCGTTGGAAATATGGTTGGATCAGGTATATTTATGCTTCCACGTTCATTGGCAGAAGCTGCAAGCCCTGCTGGAGTAATGATGGCTTGGTTGTTCACAGGGTTTGGGGTATTGATGACCGCGCTCGTTTTCGGTAACTTGGCACTTCGCAAACCAAAACTAACAGGTGGACCGCAAATTTATGCAAAGGATTTGTTTAAATCCGGTTCACAAGCTTCGACTTTAACAGGTTATATGTCATCTTGGGGATATTGGGTCGGAAACATGGCAGGAAATGTTGCCATTATTACAACTTTTGCAAGTTACTTATCAACGTTTTTTCCTATATTAACTAGTTCAGCTAAATGGTTTACGATTGGAAGCTTTACTTTGAAGGTTGGAAATGGTCTTACTTTTGCCGTGTGTACGATACTATTATGGGGAACACATTTCGTTATATTACGAGGAATGGAAGGAGCAGGGAAGCTGAATTTTGTCGCGACTGCTGCGAAAGTGATCGGCTTTTTCCTGTTCATCCTTATCGGTTTATTTGCTTTCCAAAAAAGCAATATGCTTCCAATGCTTGCTCCTAGAACGGATGCTGCGGGTCATGCCATCGGTTTAATGAAGCAGGTGAACAACGCGGCGATTGCAACACTTTGGGCATTTATCGGGGTGGAATCTGCAGTTGTGTTTGCTTCACGTGCAAAAAAACAAGTGGATGTAAAGCGCGCAACGATTCTTGGATTGTTTATTGCATTGGCTATTTATATCGGCATCAGTACGCTAACGATGGGTATGTTGAACCAACACACGCTTATACATTCAGACAAGCCTCTTATCGACGCTATTCAAACTGTATTAGGACCTATAGGCGGAAAAATCCTGGCTGGAGTTGGCTTGATTAGCTTGTTGGGATCGACTATTGGCTGGGTCATGCTCAGTGCAGAAGTACCATATCAAGCTGCCAAGCAAGGCGTTTTCCTTCCTATTTTTAAAAAGGAAAACAAAAAAGGCTTGCCTGCATTTTCGTTAATTGTAACGAACAGCTTGGGTCAATTGTTTATCTTCTCAACGGTTTCCAATTCTATTTCACAAGCTTTTGATTTTGTTATTTATATTGCGACACTTTCATATTTGGTTCCTTACTTCATTTCTTCGGTGTACCAAATAAAGTTGGTTGTAACTGGTGAAACGTATAAAGGTGATAAAAGCCGTATGCTGGATGGAATTATTGCTGTTCTTTCAACTATTTATTCCATCTGGGTTATCGTTGCGGGTACGTCAGACATTAAAACATTTACGTACGGTATGATCTTAATTGCGAGCGGAGTCTTGTTCTATGCACCAATGCTAAAAGCACGAAAAAAGTACAATGAAGAAAAAGCGGTGTCTGCATAAAATAAAAAACTGCCAGAGGAGGAATCTCTTCTGGCAGTTTTTTACTCATAATTTAATCTCAAACATTGTTCCTTTCCCGAGGATACTGGATACTTCAATTGTCCCGCCATGGGCTTCGACCAATTCTTTGACGATAGAGAGGCCGAGTCCGCTGCCGCCGAGGGCGCGGGTTCGGGATTTGTCGACGCGGTAAAAACGTTCGAAAATTCGTGGCATGTCCTCTGCGGGTATTCCTTTTCCGTTATCCTCGATAGAAATGACAATTTTCCGTTCTACCTCCCGAACCACAAACCTCACCTTGGAAGTAGGTTCAGAATATTTCCTCGCGTTATCCAATAGGTTTAAAATGACCTGCTCAAAGCGAATTGGATCAAGTTCAGCGTAAAGATTCACGGTACAATCATACGTCAGCTCTATTTGACGATCACGGAAGGCAGGCAGAATTTTATTATAAATACTTAAGAAATAAGGATATAAATGAACAGACTGCTTTTCGATTGAAAAATTGTTTTCGTCCATCCTTGCCAGATGGAAAAGCTCTTTTACGAGTTTTGCAAGCTTAGTCGATTCCTCAAGGATGATATCGAGGTAATGGTTGCGGTCATCTTCCATTGTTTCGGAACGGCGTGCAATTTCAGCATAGCCTTTAATATATGTCAGAGGTGTACGAAGTTCATGGGAAATACTCGCTAAAAATTCATTTCGTTCATTTTTTAAAAGTTCCAAATCGGTTGCAAGTACACGTATGGATTCCCCGAGCTCTCCAAGTTCATCACTGCCTAATTTCGGCAGTGAAACAGAAAAATCACCTTTGCTGATTCGCTTGGTGGCTTCATTCATTTGAATAAGCGGTTGCGTGACGAACCTGGTAAGGAAAAAAATCATAATAAACATGAATAAAAGTGACAGCAATCCGGCTAGCATGAAATGGCGGTTCAACCCGGATATCAGGTCCTTCAATTTTTGTGTTGTTTGGAACATATAAACATATCCGTACTTGGCGTGGTTGACGTTCACAGGACTAATGGTTGCAATATAGGATTCATGCTGCCAGTCGTCCTCCAAAATCATTCCTTCATGAGGGATATATTTCGGTGTCAAGCGAATAATTTGTTTCATTTCAGGAGTAACTTTATTGGAGGACATGGAAATGTTCCCTTTAAGGTCGGTTAAAATTACCTGTGTATCTGTCTGGGATTCCATGAGAGCGATATGTTTAATCGTTTCCGGATGGTACGATGCTTCCAAAATTTCCCGATGGTTATTTCCCCTTGTTAAAAGGGCAGAGAGCTCATCGTGCACGCGGGAATGAATAATATTATTGTGTAAAAAAAACATCGAAATCGTTTCGAGAATACATACGGCAATGAAGAAAAACAAACCTATTTTAAGTGAAATTTTTTTCATCAGTCAACACTCTCCTTCTATAAGAATACTACATTTTTTGGGATGGAAAGTAGTATTGAATCAAAAAAAGGGATGCCCCAGCGTACGGGGCATCCTTATGTATATAAAAGGGAGGTTTATAAAAGGGAAAGGCTGAATGAGTCAATTTTCATTGATTCCTTATTACAATTTCATCTTATCGAGAATAATTGAAGATGTTATGAAGAAGTTGTGGGGAATTTGTGAAGATGAAAAATTTTTCAGGTCAAAATGATATGATGAACTCAGGGGAGTGTTGTTCTATGAAGATATTAATCGTTGATGATGAAAAGAGAATTATCGAAGTCCTCGAGGCCTATCTTGAAAGAGAAGGGTATGAAATCCATAGTGCAGACAACGGCATTGAAGCCTTAAAAAAAGTGAAGTCGACCAGTCCGGATTTAATGATCCTCGATTTAATGCTGCCTGACATATCCGGTGAAGAGGTTTGCCGCCTTGTGAGGAAAGAGTCGGATATCCCGATATTAATGCTCACCGCCAAATCGACGGAGGATGATCGGATCAATGGAATCGTCATGGGGGCGGATGATTATGTATCGAAGCCCTTTAGCCCGCGTGAAGTGGTCGTCAGAGTACAGGCGATTTTGCGAAGAGTGAAGAAATCCGAAAAAACGGATATTCTGGTTTTTAACAACAAACAGCTTGTGATAGATTTGCTGAAAAAAGAAGTGGCCGTAAATGGGCAATATATTAATTTGACGCCAATTGAATACAAACTTTTGACCAATGTGGCTTTGAATCCGGGCCGAGTATATAGCAGGATGGATTTGCTAGAAAAAATCCAGGACGAAGGAATGTTCTATGAGGGCTATGAACGGAGCGTAGATACACATATTAAGAATCTTCGCAAAAAAATCGAGTTGGATCCAAGGCAGCCGACCTTTGTTGTGACGGTTTTCGGGATGGGCTATAAGTTTGGAGGTACCTTGGATGCTACAAACGCTCCGGTCTAAAATCCTGTTCTATTTTTTGCTCGTTTCAATGATCGGTATTTTGTTTGTCAGCTTTTTCATTCAATGGGGATTTGAAGAGAGCTTTAAGAACTATTTGGACCAGAACAGAGAAAAGAAGATTGAAAGAGTCATCGCCGAGATTGAAAAGGATTTTAATAAAAGTGGCAATTTTACGAGCCAGCCGATCATCGGGGTTCTCCATGAATATGCATTGACCGACCAGCTTTATTTTCAGCTGTATGACAGGTTTGGCCAGCAGCAGGTCGACTCTTCAAAAATAAGAGAAGTTATGAACGGACTCGGTTTGACTGAACCAGTGACTAATAAAGAAGAATGGCATACGAAATCCTATAATCTTCTAATTGATAATACAAGAATAGGAAAGCTCGTCGCTATTTATCCGGTCGGTTTAGTTGATGAGGAGCAGAGTTTTCTGCAAACGATTCAATTGTATATTTATGCCGCTGTCTGTTTGACGATCATTCTCGCAGTCGGCTTCAGCATGATATTTTCCAAAAAATTAACCTCAAGCTTAAAAAAACTATCCTTTGCTGCTCATGAGCTGCAACAGCATAATCTTGGGATCCGCATCCCGCTAAGGGGTTTGCCTGACGAGGTGAAGCAGCTGGCGGTTTCGTTTAATAATTTGGCTGAATCACTTTCTAAAGAAGAGATGCTGAGAAAGCAGTTTACGGGAGATTTGGCCCATGAATTGCGAACGCCGCTTGCGACACTGCGAAGCCAAATCGAGGCTTTTCAGGATGGGATTTGGGAGCCAACTCCGCAGCGGTTGAAGCAAAGCCATGAAGAGCTTATGAGGCTCGTCAGGCTTGTCAATGAGCTGGAAAAGCTTCTTGCTGCTGAAAACCCGCAAATCAGGCTGGAAAAAACGGAAATGGAAGCAGGTAGCGTCCTAGCCGGAATCCATGAGATGTTTCTCCCAATTTTTAACCGCAAGGGAGTACAGCTTGTTCTTGAGGAAACAGCTGAGGAGGAATGGTTCGAAGCGGACAAGGACCGGTTCATTCAAATTTTGTCAAATATATTGAACAACGCACTTAAGTATACGCCTGAAGGTAAAAGTGTCACACTTTCTTTGCTGACCGACAATGATGATTATGTTGGATTTATGGTAAAAGATGAAGGGGAGGGAATGGACGAGGAAGACATTCCCCATATCTTTGAACGGTTTTACCGTGGAGATAAATCGCGTGACCGGAAAACGGGCGGCATCGGCATCGGCCTTTCGATTGTAAAGGCATTGATGGATGCCCACAAAGGCAAGATCCAAGTGAAAAGTAAGCTTAAAAAAGGAACGGCCATTATTCTATGGTTTCCGACAGAAGAGGAATCGTAAAAAAAACCAAACCGTGCGAAGTGTTCTCCATACGGTTTGGTTTTTTTAGTAGAATTTCTTCCATTCATTCAAGAAAGATGCAGTGTCTAGGTTCGGATGTTCGAGTACATCGGATGTAAGGCCGCTCTGTTTAATTTGTCCGTCAAGCATGATTGCAAGCGTTGTCGTTAAATATCGTATTTCTGCCAGGTCATGACTGACAAAGACAGTGGTCGTGTTGGATTTGGCAGCAATGTGTTTAAAGTCTTCCATTAATTTAATCTTGGTAGGAAAATCGAGTGCTGAAAATGGTTCGTCGAGGAAGAGGATGTCTGGACCAACAGCCATTGCACGTGCCAGATTGACCCTCTGTGCTTCCCCCCCAGAAAGGGTGAGTGCATTTTTTTGGGCTAAATGGCTGATTTTGAATGTTTCCATCCAATAATCGACTTTTTTCTTTATTTCTTTTTTTGGAACTTTTCTCAGCTTCAAACCGAGTGCAATATTTTGAAAAACCGTTCCATCCAGCAAAAGAGATTGCTGCAGGGCAATTGAGAATTTTCTGCGCGTTTCCAGCGAAATGGTGCTGGCTGATAATTCTTTACCAAGATAAGAAAGTACCCCGCTGCTGTGGCACTCAAGAAATGCCAGGAGCTTTAGGAGAGTGCTTTTTCCAGCACCATTTGGCCCCATTACTCCTAAAAATTCACCCTGAACGATTTGTAAATCAGGTATATTCAATATTATTTTTTTTTCAATTTGAAGTTTGACTTCATTTAACTTTAATAAAGTGTTCATGCATTTCGCTTCCTTTGCTGGAGAAACGTTATGGATCCGGTAATTAGAAAAGCAGCAGACATCAGAATGAATGAAAGAGCCAAGGCGATATCAAAATTGCCTTTAGAAACTTCCATCACAATGGAAGTAGTTAAAATTCTCGTATCCCCCTGAATGTTTCCGCCAACCATCATCGCTGCACCAACCTCAGCGATAATCCTTCCAAGTCCAGCAATGATGGCAGCGAAAATGCCAATTTTTGTTTCTTTTAAAAGAATGAACAATGTTTGTGTTCTTGTGGCACCCAATGCCTTGATTTGTAAAAGTAACTTGTCACTAATCTGCTGGAAAGTGGAACAAGTTAACCCGACAATGATCGGAAGTGAAACGATAAATTGCGCCATGATAATAGCGGTTGGAGTATAAAGAAGGGAGAATTGTCCGAGAGGGCCTGACCTCCACAAAAGGAGGGTAATCCAAAGCCCGGCCACTACAGGAGGCAATCCCATGCCGAGATTGATGAACGTAAGTAACAAGCGGCGCCCTTTAAACTTTGAAAGTCCAAGTACCATTCCGAGTGGCAATCCAAGAAGTGTACTGAAGAAAATGGAGGTCAGTGATACCTTTGCTGTAAGCGTTGCGATGGTGATGATTTCATTGTCACCCGAACGCAACATTGCTAGTGCCTTTAAAAGTCCATCTACTAAAAGATTCATAGTGACCCCATGCCTTCATATCAGAAATTTCCCTTGCAAAAGGGAGCGTTAATGTTGTTATAAGATATAATAGTGTCCCTACTCTGTGTATTTAATAAATAATGCCTGGCCGTATTCTTTTTTGCCGAAGTTTCCGATGATAGTTTGCGTTTTTTTGCTCACCATGAAATCGACGAACTTTTTGGCATCCTTACTGTTTATCATTTTGTGTTTAGCAGGATTTACTTGCATAACATGATAAATATTCATTAAATCCTTGCCGCCTTCAATGATAATCTTCATGCCGCCAAGCTTCTTTTTTTGAGAAAGAAAAGTTCCTCGGTCAGTCAGAACATACGCTTTTTTCTGTGCAGCAATTTGCAAGGTTGCACCCATGCCTTGTCCGGTTGAAATATAAGAAGCGCCGGAAGGTTTGATGTTAAGTGATTGCCAAATTGACTTTTCTTTTTTGTCTGTGCCTGAATCGTCCCCTCTGGACACAAAGGTTTTTTTCGCGGTGTACATTTTTTTAAATGCGGTCTTAATATCGCTGCCAGAAAGGTGGGCAGGATTTGATGAAGGTCCGACTAAAATAAAATCATTGTACATTACACGTTTTCGATTGATGACATCTTTGCTGTCAACAAGAGGCTGTTCGGACTGTGGCGCATGAACAAGGAGAACATCAGCTTCCCCCTTTTGGCCAAGAGCCAGTGCTTGTCCAGTTCCTACTGCGATGGTTTTAACTTTTACATTATTTTCTTTTTCGAACATTGGAATTAATACATCAAGCAAACCGGTATCCTGCGTGCTTGTTGTCGTAGCCAAAATTAGGCTTGTCTGCTTTGATGAGGATGTTGCGGAAGCCTTTTGGCTGAATAACTGTCCGGAAGTAAAGAAAGCCATTAAAACCAACGCCATTACTACTGATAAAAAACGATTTTTTACCATGTTTATTCCCCCGAATTAATAGTTTGGCTAGTAGGTCTAAGAGGTTTGTCTGCTTCGTTAAATATATTACATAATAAATTCTGAAACAAGACAATAGTCTAAACAATCTATTAATTGTTCAGGGAATTGATTTTCAAAACAAAAAGACACCGACCTCTTACGCGAGATTGCGGTGTCTTTGGATCAAAATTTTCCAGTTAACTGAAAAAAAAGAACGGTGAAACCGAGAAGCCACACATAGATGGCAAAGGGTTTTAAGGAGTGTTGCTTCAAAAATCCAATCATCCATCTAACGGCAAGGTAGCCGAAGAAAGCTGAAGCCGTTATACCAACGAGTAAAGCTGATAACGATATTTTTTCGCCAGCGCCTGAAAATAATTCGAAGGATTGAAGCACGATTGCACCTGCAATCGCGGGTGTTGATAACAGAAAAGAAAAGTAGGCGGCAGTTTCCCTGTCGAGTTTTCGCCACAGGGCTGCGACGATTGTCATGCCGGATCTTGAAATTGCAGGAAATATGGCAGCTGCCTGGAACGTGCCGATAATGAAAGCGTCTTTGAAGCTAATATCATCCATTTTTTTATGGCCATTCTTCATTGAATCGGCAAACCAAAGGAAAATGCCGGTCACAATAAATTCCCAGCCAATGGTCACGCCTGTTTTTGAAATTTCTTCGAATAAATCCTTGAAAAGCAAGCCGATGATGACTGCTGGAATCGTTCCGATGATTAAAAGGAAAGTTAATTTGCTTAATGGATTTTTCATTATTTTAATAAATTCATGTTTGTAAAATAGGACTACCGCAATAAGCGTTCCGATATGGAGCATGGTATCGAGCAAAAGACCAGCTTTCTGCAAATGAAATAAGTTTCTTCCTAAATAAAGATGGCCGGTGCTGCTTATTGGTAAAAATTCGGTAAGTCCTTGAATGATTCCGAGTATAAGTGCTTCCATTTTTGTCAGCATGCAATTACCTCACTTATAATAAAATAAAATTCTCATTCCCTTTTTGATACGAGCATTATTAACGAAATCGTAGGGGAACGCGTGTATTAAAGCTTGTTTACATCTATTTTATTGCGAGGATTTTAAAAAAAGTCCATAAATGGAAAGTTCATAAACAGAAGCCGTTTTGGATGAACGTAAGTGGGAATGGTACCAAAAAAATATACGAATAGAAGTTGAGGTGGGAGGAGTGGTGCAAGTGAAAAACCGATTTCTTTTGTTTAACACATCCATAGGGGTAAAAAAGCCTGAAAGTATTAAAAATAAACAACAAGCCTGTCCTTTTTGCGATAGAGAGCAATTAACGGGAATCCTTGCTGAAGAAGGATCCATCATGCTATTGAAAAATAAGTTTCCTGTGCTGGAAAACGCATTCCAAACAGTGTTGATTGAAACGGACGAGTGCGAAGAGGAATTTTCGGATTATAAAGAGGAGCATGTACATACTCTTTTGCAATTTGGAATCAAACACTGGCTTGACATGGAGAGGAGCGGAGAATATGAATCGGTCATTTTTTTCAAGAATCATGGTCCGCTTTCGGGTGGTACGATTGCCCATCCTCATATGCAAATTATTGGGTTGAATGATATTGATTACACAGAGAATATAGATGAAGAGATCTTTCAAGGATTTATGCTAGCGGAGATTAACGGTGTCGAGTTTACACTATCGACGAGTCCGAGAATCGGCTTTTACGAGCTGAATGTGCAAATGTCCCATTACACGTATAAAGAAGAATTTGGCCGGTTTGTACAGGTCGCTGTGCACTATTTATTAAATCACTTTCCGTTCAAGTGCAGCAGCTACAACATTTTCTTCCATCATATCAACCAGAAAGTGTATGCCAAAATTGTCCCTCGATTCGTGACAACACCGCTTTACATCGGATATAGCATCCCGCAAATACCGAATAATTTGGAGTGGATGTCACGACAAATCAGAAGCATTTATTTTAAGGAAGGTACTGATCTCCTAACACAAGAACAAAATAAGGAATGACGTTTTTAATATCAGCAGAATTTAAATCTTTGAAGGTAAGCCGATGTCTGGCTCCAACGCAAACGGGTGCTTGCGCTTTTCTTGTAAATATCACCAATCTGTTTTAGAAGTTGTGATTTGTTCAATTTAAAAATATAATGGAGTATTGTACAGGTCCCTTTTTGGTTCTTGATAAAAGGAGAATGAAAATATATGACTTCGAATATTAACAAAACTTCCAAAATCGATTATACTCTTGTCTTTATTTTAATGCTGTTTTTTGTGGCCAGTTGCCTGTGTATTTACAGTGCGCAGCAAACAGGACAATACAAAGAGAACTTTTTAATGAAACAAATTATCTGGTATGGAATCGGAACTGCTATGATTGCGGGAGTCATTTCGCTTGATTCAGATCAGCTAAAAAAAATAACCTGGTATGCTTATGGATTCGGGCTATTTATGCTCCTCGCCGTAGTTGTTTCCCCAGCCAGCATTGCTCCGACCATCAATGGTGCCAAAAGCTGGTTTAAAGTGCCTGCGATGGGATCGTTACAGCCTTCAGAATTTGTAAAGGTTTTTATCATCCTGGCTCTTGCAAAGGTGATCGATGACCATCACATAAAAAATCCGGTAAAAACAATTCAAACGGATCTTTGGCTGTTAGGGAAGCTCTTAATTGTCACACTTGTGCCCGTCATGCTTGTGATGCTGCAGCCGGATTTAGGAACCTCTCTCGTGTTTATTGCGATTCTCCTCGGAATGATCTTTATTTCCGGTATCTCGTGGAAAGTACTAGTTCCGATTTTTTCTTTTGGGGGACTTCTGATTGCGGTTATTTTTTACTTTATTTTAGTGAGTCCGGATATTTTAGAAAAATATTTGGGTGTAAAACAATATCAATTTGGCCGGATTTATTCCTGGCTCGATCCGTATAATTATCAAAGCTCAACCGGCTTCCAGCTGACACGATCAATGCTTGCGATCGGGTCAGGAGAAACCGGTGGAAAAGGGTACGGACATAGGGATATTTATTTGCCTGAAAGCCAAACGGATTTTATTTTCACCGTAATCGGTGAGGAATTTGGCTTTATTGGGTCTAGCATCCTCGTAAGCCTCTTCTTCCTGCTGATTTACCATATTACAAAAGTGGGCATGGAGACAAAAAATAATTTTTATACGTATCTTTGTGTCGGCATGATCAGCTTTATTACTTTTCACGTCTTCCAAAATATTGGCATGACGATTGGATTATTGCCGATTACAGGTATTCCGCTGCCCTTTATAAGCTATGGAGGCAGTTCTCTGATGGGGAATATGCTTGGCATAGGATTGATCTTTTCGATCCGGTATCACTATAAAAAGTACATGTTTTCAACGTCCTCATAAAAAGGTAATAACAATCTAACTGAAAAGAGGCTGACTCGAAACCAAAGAGTCAGCCTCTTTTTTATAACGTAATAAATAACATTATTCGATTACTCCAGATTCTGTGATGGTAACATCCGCCTTTATATTTACCTTGAGTTTCGGATAATCTTCACGCCACCATTTTTTTATATCGAAATTCCTCGTCTTGCTTTTTACAAAATGTCCTAAACCTATCGGATCAATTTTTTGTTTTTGAAATCTTTCAGTCATCTGCATGCACTCTCTTTCAACATCTTTTTTAAATTTCTTTTCAATTTCTCCGACTTCTTTTTTAGTTACTTTATTCCCGGAAAATTCATTAAGAATGGCGTTGATTTTTAAGGTGATGTCGACTTCATTGCGAGGGCTTCTTGAAAGTTTAAAATCATTTTTAGATTGGACGCTTTGAATGGCCGCTATTTCCTTACCGATTTTTACTTCTGTTGTGCCCTCGCTATAGTTATCAACGAGAAGCTTAAAAAAGAACATTTTATTGCCAGGTATCGTATCGACGACTTTTCCGTATTTGAAAAGGCTTATACCGCTAATCATGATTTGGTTTTTACCCTTTTTCTTAAGCTGTGGAAGATAGCTTGTTTTGCCTATTTGATAAAAATCGGATAAAAATAGCTGCAAATTCGTTTTTGGGACGTCCTTTGTTAGCATATTATGTCGTATTAAGTTCGAAATAAAAATTGCCGTACCCCTGTTTCCATAGTTCCCCTGGATAATTTTCTTGGATTCACCATCTACAACAGCAAGGTAAAGGCCTGCTCCGACACTTGGATCGCGCTGAAAGGAATCGATCAAATCCAAAATGCCTCTTTCACTTAATTCTTTTCCAAAGAGAACCACTTCAAGACTGCCTGTAACAATCGGATCGGGTGATTGCCTCTGTACATCATTTAAAAAGTCCCTGCTCAACTTGGACGAGGCGGTAAACGTTTTATTATCCACGGATTTATCTGGTTGATAGACGGGCACTAAAGCAGTTCCGCGAATCTTTTCCTTCACTAAATCATATCCTACGCCTGTTTCCAGATTGACATCATCTAAAATTTCCTTTTGAACACATCCGCACAACAATAGTGCCGCTATAAAAAATGAAATAATGATTTTCTTCATTGATTTTTCACCTTCTTGATGATCATGACAGCAACAAAAAGCAATGGGATATAAACATAGTTTAGATAGAATCCGATGAGACCACTTAGTGTAAAGAGAGCATTAAGTTGGTTTCGTGATTTAAACAAATTGGCGCCAACGAGGCAAACAAGTGATACAAGGATAACTCCCTTTTTCTGTTTTATATTAATTGTTCTCTTTAAAACGCGGCTTGCACACCAAATGGCAATACAAACATTGGGGAGGATGACGATATTCCAGTTGGCGATTCCAATATACTCAAATCTTTCGACAAAAGGCATTTGGACGATTTTCCACATAGTCAAGGTAGCCCAAACATTCTTTTGAAGCTGCCCTTCAGAAAAGTAGGCGAAGGTTGTTACAGTCAACAACGTATAAAGGATAGTTGTGAACATCACTCCGCCATGTGCCCATTTTTTTGACTTGGCGGGATCTTTAATAAAAGGATAATAAAAGAGCAGTGTCTCCCACCCCAAATACGTAAGCGACATGTTTTTTGAAGCCTTTAGAAGGTCCTTAATAGGATGATCGAAGATGGGCAATAAATTGCTGAAATCAGCATAAGGAAAGGTGAAGAAAAAAGTGAAGATCAAGTAAAGCGGAAGGATGACCCCAAAAAATGCTATACCTGTTACGGTTCGGAAACCGCCATATATGATATAAATCGCCAAGCCTAAAAAGGCCACAGAAAACCAAAACGTACTGAGATCTTGAAACATCCATACTTGGATAACTTCAATAAATCCGTTCATGATGGTTACGGCAATTAAACAAAAGTATAAGACAAAGGGGAGGCTTAGCAATTTCCCAACTTTATTTCCATATATGTAGGTATGGATGGAAACCATATCCCCATTTACCGTTTCGGCAATTTTATACATCATCCAAAGTATGAGATGAATGGATAGTCCAGCAAAAATAACAGAAATCCAGGCGTCATATCCTGCTGTAAGAGCAATGATCCTTTGAAAGCCAAGGACACCGATGCCCACCTGCATAGAATGGATAAGGAAAAATACAAGAAAGGGCGAAACTTTCAATTTATCTGCAACAGTATGCTGTTGTTCCATATCCATTCCATGTCCTCCTATTCATCGATATCCGTTTTCTTCTTTTTCTCCGGTGGTGTGAAGCGAACCGGATTCGGCGATCGCAATATTTGCGGCCTTTGAGATTGCTGGCTAAAAGGAAACCTTACGAGCGCGTCTTTAAAGTCAGCCAACCGTGGTGGATACAGTGGCTCCAAAAAAGGGCGATTTAAAGAAGTTAACCTAATCAAATGTGTCATTAAAATACAAAAACAGAAGACAATGCCTATCAGCCCCCATAATTCTGCAAAAAGCAAGAATGGAAAACGTAACAGCCTGATCGCATTGCCCATTTTGTACACAGGCGTCGTAAAGGAAGCAAGTGCCGCCAAAGCGACGATAATCAATAAAACATTACTTGTCAGTCCAGCTTCAACCGAAGCCGTTCCAATTACGATCCCTCCTACGATACCGATCGTCTGACCTACTTTCGTAGGGAGCCGGGCGCCTGCCTCACGCAACAACTCAATGGTCAGCTCTAAAAAAAGCGCCTCTAGTATAGGAGGAAGCGGTATTTCACGGCGGGAGGTTATTAATGTGCTCATTAAATCCTTTGGAATTAGTTCATAATGGTATGACAAGGTCGCAACATATACGGGTGTGATTAAAATCGAAAAAGCAACGGCAAAAAGACGAATGAGTCGAAAAAAGGAAGATAGTATCCAATTTAAAAAATAGTCCTCAAAGGAACTGAAAAATTCGACTAACGTTGTTGGTGCAATCAGCGCATGCGGCGATCCGTCAACAAGCACAGCTATTTTCCCTTCTGCCAGAATGGCTGTCACCCTGTCAGGCCGCTCTGTATCAAGCAACTGGGGAAAGGGGGTATTCTTATTATCAGAAATCATTTGAACAATGTAGGAACTATCGGTAATTGCGTCAAATTGAACACCTTTGATTCGTTCTTTTATCGTTTCAACATTGACCGGATCTGCAATTCCATCGATATGCAAAGTGACAACTTTCGTCTTTGAAAGGGAGCCGACTGTAAATTCTTCTATAATCAGTTCCTTAATTGGAAGCCTTTTTCGAATCAAATTTACATTTTGCATAAGCGATTCAACAAATGCTTCCTTCGGCCCGATGACGCTGAATTCCACTTCTGGCTGGGTAACGCTGCGTACAATTTCTTTTTGAGCGGCAATAAATGCGAAATTCTTTTTATCAGATTCCATTGTCATAAGAACATAGCCGTTGAAAAGTTTCTGCTCGATTAACGAAGGATCATTGCTGATTTGCACATCAGCAACTGAAACAATTTTTTTAATATCCTCCAATTTTTCAAACGGTTTATCCAACAGAAATGGAAGGGCATGGTCTTCTAAAATACTTTCATCAATTAACGATGATAAAAAAGAAAAGCAAAAACGTTGATTTGTTTTTTGATTTTCGTAATAAACTTGTTTATAGTCTTTAGAGCGTTTTAGGTAAGAATCTAAATTTCCTTTTACATCTGAGTGTGTGTTTTTTTTCGTAAACCAGTTCAGCACATCATATCACCATCACCTTCAGCATGTATGTATTGTTACCGAATTTGGAAAAAATATGAATGATTGGGGTAATAGGGGAATAAATTCTTTTTCTGAAAGAAAATATTCCACACGAATGAGCCAAAAAATGCGGTATCAACAAAACTAATTCACAGTGCCTTCCGAAAAATAAAAGGCTGTCGAAAAACATTCGACAGCCTTTTATTTTATTTTCTTTAACGAATCAACGTGTTAATGTGCTATAATATTATTAGGAATTATCTCATTAAACAAGTCTGTTGATTTGCGCTCCAGACGCTTCGCTTTCCGCGGGCGTGCCGGGGAGCTTCCTCGTCGCTTCACTCCTGCGGGATCTCCCCTGACCCGTTCTCCCGCAGGAGTCTTCGCGCCTTCTGCTCCAATCAACAGAGTTCTTTTCACTAAAG
>JAUZPT010000240.1 GCA_030705745.1 Bacillota bacterium
ATTGACGAGTGAATGATCTTCCGTTAATTGCTTGAATCCCATTTCATTCATTAAGTACCCTCTACTGTCACCGATATTTGCAATTGTAGCAAAACCGTCGGTACAAATGGCAGCGACAATGGTCGTACCCATGCCATCACATACCACGTTATTTTGAGCATGCTCAAACAAAAGAACGTTTGCTTTATAAATTTGTTCCTTCAGCCATGCTTCTGCCTTTCCAGCTGTCGTAATTCCATGAGATGCTTCCCATACCATTTTCAAATGGTTAACAGTCATTCCACTTGCAACATCACCTGCACGGTGACCGCCCATCCCATCTGCTACGATGGCCAGGCGGTTGCCGTCCAAATTGGTAAAAACCCCTCCGGAGTCTTCATTGTGAATGCGGATTTTCCCTTGGTCTGTCATAAAAACAGATTTCATACCGTCACCTCGTCTCTTCTTTTCTCTCCTTTGCACGAAGTTGTCCACATGCTGCGTCTATATCATGTCCGTGCTCACGGCGAATGGTTACATTAATGCCATGATTTTTCAATGTTTTCTCGAAAGCGAAAATCTCGTTGCGCGGAGTTCTAACATAATCTCGTTCAGGTACATAGTTGACCGGTATTAAATTGACATGGCATTTTAATCCTTTTAATAGCTTTGCGAGTTCCTCGGCATGTTCAACCTGGTCGTTAACACCGCCGAACAATCCATATTCAAAGCTTATGCGTCTGCCTGTCTTATCGATATAATACCGTACTGCATCCATTAAGTCATCAAGTTTATATGCTTTATTGATCGGCATAAGCCTTGAGCGAATTTCATTATTCGGGGCATGAAGGGAAATGGCAAAATTTATTTGCATACTTTCATCCGCAAATTGATAAATTTTTGGCACAATGCCACTCGTTGACACAGTAATATGGCGAGCTCCGATATTTAATCCTTTATCATGGTTGATGATTTTCAAAAACGACAGCATGCTTCCGTAATTGTCAAATGGCTCTCCAATCCCCATGATTACGACTGAATCGACTCTTTCTTCTGTTGCATCGAGTTCTTGCTGCACCTTGACAACCTGTGCGACGATTTCACCCGCCTCCAAGTGGCGCTTTAGCCCTCCGAGGGTTGATGCGCAAAATGTGCAGCCAATACGGCACCCTACCTGAGTCGTAACACACACAGAATTTCCATAATCATGGCGCATTAAAACCGTTTCAATGGAGAATCCATCATGAAGCTCAAATAAGAACTTAATCGTACCATCGGTAGACGTTTGTTTGATTGCCGTTTTGAGTGTCGTTATCTCAAAGGCATCTGTTAGTTTGTCCCTGACCGATTTTGATAAATTGCTCATTTCTTCGAACGACAAAACCCTTTTTTTATACAGCCAATCAAATACTTGTTCGGCCCGAAAAGCCTTTTCTCCATTTTCAACGAGCCACTCCTTAAGTTCGTGAAGCTCTAATGTGTAAATGGATGGTTTTTTCATTTCCAATGTTATCCTTGTATCAGTTGTATTCGCTTGTTCCAACTGTTACACCTTCTTTCTTAGGCACGCTATATAAAAACCGTCTGAACCTATAGTTTGTGGGAAAATTTGTGTTTCATATCCGGTAATCATTTGGCGAATAGCTTCAGGCATCCGCTCACTCAAATCTGCATCTCCCTCGAACTCCGGATGTTCTTTCAGGAACGATGCTGTCACATATTGATTTTCCTCATTATCTACTGTACACGTACTATAGACAAGAATGCCACCTTTTTTCACTAGAGGTGCAACGGCGTCTAATAGATTGTGCTGGATCGTGCTCAATTGAGCCAAATCCTTTTCTGTTTTCGTATATTTAATATCGGGCTTCCTTCTCATAACGCCAAGACCGGAGCATGGAGCATCAAGCAGTACTCGGTCAAAGGACTCTTTTTCAAAACGTTCGCCAACTCTCCTGCTATCCATCGCAATCGTTTGGATATTCTGAAGCTCCAGACGCTGTGCATTGTCATTGATTAGCTTGACTTTATGTTCATGTAGGTCAAGCGAGATGACCTTTCCTGTAGCTCCCATCTGCTCTGCCACATGCGTACTTTTTCCTCCTGGGGCAGCGCACGCGTCCAATATCGTTTCATTTTCGGAAGCGCCAAGCGCATAGGCAACTAGCATGGAGCTTTCATCCTGAATCGAGAAAAGGCCTTGCCGATAAGCCGAAGATAGTGCCAAATTGCCTTTCAGCGCTCTGATACCTTCTCGAATAAAGGGACTTGCTTCTGCCTGGAACCCTTCTTCTTCCAAAACCTTTAAACATTCTTCTCTCGTAGTTTTCGTCAAATTCACCCGTGCGGTTTGCAGTGGTGCCGTCAAATTAATTTCGCACATTTCTTTTGTGGCATCAAAACCAAATTGCTCGATCCATCTGGAAACCAGCCATTTCGGATGGCTTGTTTCTATGGAGAGGCGCTCTGTACTGTCCATGATTTCATCCAATGAAGGTAGCCCCTCCCTTTGAATGCTTCTCATCACACCATTCACCATTCCGGATATTCCTTTATGACCACGCTTTTTGGCAATTTCTACTGCTTCATAAATGGCTGCGCGATCCGGAATTTTATCGAGGTAAACCATTTGATACAGCGTCAATCGCAAGAGATTCATAACCCAGCTTTCCGTTTTGCTGCTCTTTTTCACGAAAGGATTTAAATAGAAATCGAGCGTCATTTTCCGTTGAAGCGTACCGTAAATGAGCTCTGTCAGCAAACCGACATCTTTTGATGGAATCTCGTTTTTCAAGATTGCCTGATGAAGCAACAGATTGCTGTAGGATTGATTTTTTTCAATTGCTTCAAGAAGGTCCATCGCTGTTTCACGAACATTTTTTTGCGTCTTCATTTTATTCTCCTAATGTTGAACCGATTGTGATTTTTGTTGATGACCCGCGCAAAAATTGCTGTGCAGACATCTTAGTTTTCCCAGCAGGCTGAAGCTCTGTAATTTTAATTGCTGTTTGATTTCCAGTGCTGACAATGATTCCATCAGCTTCTAATTCAATGATTATTCCAGGAGCAACAGATTGATCGGATGCGATTTTTTCGGAATTCCAAACTTTCAAGTTAACCCCATTCACCATCGTATAAGCGACTGGCCAAGGATTCATGCCGCGTATTTGATTGTAAATTTCTTCACCTGATTTTGACCAATCGATCCATTCCTGTTCTCTTTTAATATTATAGGCAAATGTCGCATCCTCTTCATTTTGAGGAATGGGAATTAGTTTATTTTCAAGAAGGAGCGGAAGCGTTTTTGCTAGCAAGGTTGCGCCTGCTTCACTTAGCTTTGTATGAAGAGTACCAACATTGTCTTCTTCGGTAATCGGCACTTCGACCGTTGTCAAAATATCTCCGGCATCGAGCTTTTCTGCCATATACATAATCGTGATGCCTGTTTTTTCCTTGCCCTGGATAAGAGCGTAATGAATGGGCGCTCCTCCTCGAAGTTCCGGAAGCAGCGAGGCATGCACGTTTATGCAACGATATTTTGGAGCCTCAAGCAATTCTTTAGGAAGGATTTGTCCAAAAGCTGCCGTTACAATCAAATCCGGCTTTAAGGCCAATATTTTTTCAATCTCGTCTTTATTCCGTATGCGTTCAGGCTGGAAAACCGGTATATTGTGTTTCAAAGCCTCCACCTTTACGGGAGGTGGTGTTAATGTCCTTTTTCTTCCGACAGGGCGATCTGGCTGGGTTACAACACCGATGACTTCATAGCCTTCCTCCAATATTTTTTGAAGTACTGGGACAGAGAAATCGGGGGTTCCCATAAAAATGATTTTTGTCATTACTCTTCAACGCCTTCCAACTCTTCTTCTTTCATATATCTTGTCACTTTTGAAGTGAATAAAATTCCATTTAGATGGTCAATTTCATGGTGAACCGCTCTCGCAAGAAATCCTTCCACTTCTTTCACATATTTTTTCCCTTTTCTGTCCAACGCTTCAAATTTGACGTAATTCGGTCTCGTAACTTCACCGTACAGTTCGGGAAAGCTCAAACATCCTTCAGGCCCTGTTTGTTCACCGGACGTTTCAATGATTTTTGGATTAATCATTTCAATTGTTCCCGATTCATCTTCGATGTCAACAATGGCAATTTGCAAATCAAGACCGATTTGCGGTGCCGCCAAACCAACACCATCGAATTCAATCATCGTCTCGTACATATCGTTTAAAACCTTGCCCAGTTTTTTATCAAAAGCGTGAACCGGTTTGCAAGGTTGTTCAAGTATTTCTGATGGAAAGGTAATAATTTTACGAATAGACAAAGCTGTACCTCCAATTATTTTGTTCATTTTCCAGGGTTTTGTTAGTCATTTTGTATCATAAAGATCGAGGTGACATTTACGAAAGTATTTGTCACGTGATCCTTCACCCGGCCTACCTATATTTTCTCCAAAAAAAACCGTTTCCTAACCTCAATCATTATGCTTAATCGCTGTTTACATTAATATATATGGATTGACATCGACGGAGACTTGAAGCCCTCCACCGCTTTCCGCTTGGAATTGGTTCAGCACCTCTTTTAGCGTGCTTGTGAGCTTCGGTTCCCGTTTGTATTTTATCAGACATTGATATCGATATCTATCGTTGATCCTCGGGATGGGCGATGCCACCGGGCCAAGAACGACAGCCTCACTGGAGACACGTGCCTGGACAAAATTTGTTATTTTTTCCGTGGTCGATACCGCAGCCATTAATTGCTCATGACTGACCGTAATCATAGCAAGATAGTAAAACGGCGGATATTTATGAAGCTTCCGTATCATCATTTCCCTTTGATAAAAAAGGTCAAAATCCTGCTTGCCTGCCAATTCAATACTATAATGTTCAGGAGTGTACGTTTGAATAACAACTTCTCCTGGCAATTCATGGCGCCCTGCCCTTCCGCTAACCTGAGTTAATAGCTGAAACGTTTTTTCCGATGAGCGAAAATCGGGAAGATGCAGCATTGTATCCGCTGATAAAACACCGACAAGGGTGACATTCGGAAAATC
>JAUZPT010000241.1 GCA_030705745.1 Bacillota bacterium
CGAGGAAATTCGGAGTAAAGACGACGATGCCTCTATGGGAAGCCAAAAAGCTATGTCCACAATTGATTGTGAAAAAACCGAATTTTGATCGCTATCGAGCTGCTTCCTTGGGTATGTTTGAAATTTTAAGACAATATACAGATTTGGTCGAACCGGTTTCGATAGATGAAGGATATATGGATATTACCGAGAGTTATGATTTTGGGAGTCCTCCACAAATTGCACGATCGATTCAAAAACGAATTCTTGATCAGTTGGATCTGCCATGCAGCATCGGCATTGCACCGAATAAATTTTTGGCCAAAATGGCCTCAGATATGAAAAAGCCCCTCGGAATCACCGTGCTGAGAAAGCGGGATATTCCTCACGTCCTGTGGCCGCTTGAAACGGGAGAAATGCACGGAGTAGGCTCGAAAACAGCGGAAAAGCTAAAAACAATCGAAATTAATACGATAGGCGAGTTGGCAAAGGGGAATGATGTCCAGCTGAAAACGCTTCTAGGGATCAATGGGAAACGTCTAAAGGACAGAGCAAACGGGATTGACACACGGCCGGTCGACCCTGAATCCGTTTCTGATTTTAAAAGCATTGGAAATTCGACGACGTTGCCAAAGGATATAGCGAATCAGAAAGAATTATTCATCGTTTTGGACGGTTTGGCTGAAAAGGTATCTGTTCGTTTAAAACGAAAAAAAGTCGTCACATCGAGCCTCAGCATTACTATACGTTATAAAGATCGAAAAACGATTACAAGGAGTAAGAAATTGGCCAATTCCATCAGCAAACAGGAGGATATTGCCAGCATCGCTAAGCAAATGTTTTTGAAAAATTGGAACGGAGATCCTGTCCGCCTTCTCGGAATAACGGGAACGGATTTAGTCGAACATGACCATGCCGTCAAACAGCTCGACCTTTTTTCCTTTGAGCATGATGCGAAAAAAGAGCCATTGCTTCAGACCCTTTCAACGCTTAGAGAAAAATATGGGAAAAGCATTATCGAACATGCAGGGTCGCATCAACCTGATACAACTAAAAATATTGGCACCGAAACGAGTTTTAATAAAGATTTTCTTCGGTCCTTTCCACGATCACTTGACGAAAAGGAGCGAAAGGACGATATCTAAAGGTAAGAAAACAAAAAAGCTGGAAAGGACTTTGGGTCCTCTCCAGCTTTTTTAGAAAATAATCATTATTTCTCTTCTTCATAGAACCATAATGGATCGTTGTTATCGACTTCTCCATTATAATTAATAAGAATTTCTTCGCCGGCTTTGATATCTTTATAAGCAAAGAAGTCGAAGGTGTGATTATCAAAATTAATATCATACGTTGCGTTTGGCTCATAAGAGTGGTTAAAAAGCATGCCATAACCCAGAAGCAGGCACGTATGGTTTATGCCGTATTCAAACGCATAATCAGCCAGGAGCGTCTTTTCAATGTGTTCGTGTTCGGCATTCGGATAAGGGATGACGGGCGCTTCATGTAAAAGCTCTCCCTTTTCGATATCACGAGTTGCAAAGACACCCCGATTGAATTCGCCATTGCTAAGCTTGGAAGTTTTTACTTCAATCATATTTATCACCTGCGATTTCTTTTCATAGAAGTACAATCTTCTTAAGTTTGACAGTAATTAGTAATGAAAGCAACCATAACCGCTGCACTTTGTCATCTAATAGGGTTTTTACTGCTTTTTTTAAAGCTTTCTAAACCTTCTTAAAAAAGAAATATGATTAACATTTTTCTACTTCCAAATCGGCAAACGGCCACCAGAAAAAGCCATCCTTTTCGAGCATTTCGTCTGCAGCTTTTGGACCAGTTGTGCCTGCTTCATAGTTCGGGAAGCTTTCTTCCTTCACAGTTTCCCATACAGCCGAGATATTATCTACTAAGCTCCATGAAAGTGCTACTTCGTCCCAATGCGTAAAGTTTGTGGCATCGCCATGCATACAGTCGAATAAAAGCTTTTCGTATGCTTCCGGTGTATTCATCCCATTTATGCCTGTGTTGGCATAGCTTAATTTGACTTCCGTCGCATCAAGGTGTTGACCAGCCTTTTTGGCATTTAAGTGAAGCGTGATGCCTTCATCAGGCTGAATATGGATGACAAGCAGATTCGGTTTGAGCTCTTTATCGGTTTGATAATATAAATTCATCGGGATATCCTTGAACTGAATGACAATTTTCGTTGATTTCATCGCCATTCTTTTACCCGTGCGAATATAAATCGGGACTCCAGCCCAACGGAAATTATCGATCATCAGCTTTGCAGCCACATACGTTTCGGTGTTCGATTCAGGATTGACCATTTGTTCCTCACGGTAAGACGGTACTTCTTCGCCATTCATGATGCCTTTACCGTATTGACCTCTGACAAAGTAATCCTTGATTTCATCACCTTTTGGCATGCGCATCGCCCGGAGCACTTTAACTTTTTCCGATCGAATTTCGTCAGTTGTTAAACGAATCGGCGGCTCCATCAAAAGCAGGGCAACCATTTGCATCATATGGTTTTGAACCATATCGCGCAACGCACCGCTTGTTTCATAATAGCGTCCACGTTCTTCAACCCCGAGCGTTTCACTCGATGTGATTTGGATGTTTGAAATATAGCGATTGTTCCATAGCGGTTCGAAAATGGCGTTGGCAAAGCGAATAACTTCAATATTGCGCACCATTTCCTTTCCTAAATAATGGTCAATTCGATACACCTCATCCTCCGAGAATGCATTCCGCAATTGTTCATTTAATTCTTTTGCGGATTCCAGATCATGGCCGAACGGTTTTTCGATGACAAGGCGTTTGAAGCCAGCTACATCTGTCAGGCCGTCCGATTTTAAATGAAGTGCAATCGTTCCAAAAAATTCCGGTGCCATCGCCAGATAGAAAATGCGATTTCCACCAAGTTGATAATGCTCATCCAATGTTTCAGCCATATTTTTAAGCGCCAAGTAGGAGCTTGAATCGGTCACATCATGAGAATGGTAGTAAAAATGGGAGACAAACTGATCAATATTTTCATCCCTGCCTAAAGCTGACAATACAGATTCCTTTACTGCCTTCTGGAATTCTTCATTTGTTAGCGATCTTCTGGCTACACCAATTACCGCAAATTGATCTGCCAGCTTTCCTTTTTCAAATAATCGGTAAAGGGAAGGAAACAGCTTCCGATTGGCTAAGTCTCCTGTTGCTCCAAATATCATAATTAATGAAGTCGGGTTTCCGTTTTGATTCACCTGTATGGACCTCTTTTCAAAATAGTTTATATTTATGTAAATCTAATCTGATGACTACCTATACAAATATAAAATTTTATCGGTTTCCATTAGATTTCGCAAATAATATGCAATCCATGTAGTGAAATTAACATAATTCTTCATTGGGTGACTTGAAATTTGGATGAGAATGTAAATTTAGTATGATTTTTGGAAAGGACCCTTTCTTTAAAACTGCTGTTCATATGGTATAGTAGAAAGTAATGAAGGTTGCAGATTCAATGTCGGGAAAGCGTTGAATAAATTTTTCAATTGGAGGCGTTTTGTAGTGGATATTTTTTTTCTCGGAACAGGCGCGGGCGTTCCGGCTAAACTTCGCAATGTGACATCGATTGCTCTTAAATTGCTAGAAGAGCGAGGGGCCGTCTGGCTGTTCGATTGTGGAGAAGCAACACAGCATCAAATTTTACATACAAGCATCAAACCGAGGAGAATAGAAAAAATTTTTATTACGCATCTTCACGGAGACCATATTTATGGACTTCCTGGACTGCTGTCAAGCAGGTCATTTCAAGGCGGGGAAACGGAAGTAACCGTTTATGGACCTAAAGGAATCGAACAATTTCTTACAGTAACACTATCCGTCAGCCAGACGTATTTGAAATACCCGCTAAAAATTGTTGAAATCGAAGAAGAAGTTGTTTTTGAAGACGATCAATTCACAGTCGAAGTTCGGGCCCTCGAGCACGGCATTCCTTCTTTCGGCTATCGAATCGTTGAAAAAAATAAACCTGGTACGTTGCTGGCAGATAAATTATTAGAGGCCGGAGTCCCGCCAGGACCGCTGTATAAAAAAATTAAGAACGGTGAAACGGTCACACTAGATAACGGAAAAACAATTGATCCATCCGAATTTGTCGGCCCTGCTCAGAAGGGACGAATTGTAACGATTTTAGGAGATACACGATTTTGTGAAAATGCTGTTCTGCTGGCGAAAGAAGCAGACCTGCTTGTGCATGAAGCGACTTTTTCAAAGGAAGATGCAAAGCTTGCGTATGACTATTTTCATTCGACCACACACCATGCGGCCGAGATTGCTACAAGAGCAAATGTGACGCAGCTATGCCTGACACATATCAGCTCCCGCTATGACCGCCAAGCCTCTCAGGAATTAGTGAAGGAAGCATGCGAAGTCTTTGCCAATACGATCATGGCCGAGGATTTCAAGGAAATTCACATCCCAGCGAACTAACACTTTAATTGAAAAGAACGATATTAATTAAACCTCACTTTAATCGTCGGTGAGGTTTTTTAGTATAAGAGGTTGCGGTTATTTTTAAGCTGAGAGAAAAAATTCAGAGGGGGGAGATCAATATGATCATTCAAAAAGGGAAGTTAAAGGTTCGCCAATTACAGTTAAAAGATATTGGATTATTAGCAAAATATAGAGATTTTAGGTTGATCGAATACACAAATGGGGGGGAGGAAAGATGAAAACAGTGTATCTTGTGAGACATGCAAAGGCGGAAGGTCAGCTTGAATTGGCACAGCTTACTGAAAAGGGACTCAAGCAGGCCGTAGCACTTATTGATTTTTTCAAAAATAAACAAATTGACCGTATATACTCCAGTCCTTTTAAACGGGCTGTTGAGACGATTAAACCGACAGCATTGGAGAAGGATATCAGCATAATCGAAGACAGCCGTCTTGGAGAAAGAGTGTTAAGTAGAATTCATATAGAGGATTGGAAGGGAAAACTGAAGCAAAGCTTTGACAACTTCGACCTTGTTTTCGAAGGAGGGGAGTCGCA
>JAUZPT010000242.1 GCA_030705745.1 Bacillota bacterium
AATAAAACTCTTCGTTTTCCTTCGTTACAGGCACGTTGAATAAATCCTTCAGGAAAAGCAAAGGAACGACCTTGCCTCTGAAATCAATCACTTTTTGATTGTGGGCATTTAGTATTTCTTCTTTTTTCACGATTGCGGTTTCAATTATCGATGTAAGTGGTATAGCAAATTTTTCTTCTTGTATTTGTACCAACATGACAGAAATGATCGATAACGTTAATGGAAGCTGGATAGAAAAAACAGACCCTTTTCCAAGCACTGAATCGATTGTTACCGATCCTCCTAAAGACTCGATCGTATTTTTTACGACATCAAGTCCCACTCCGCGCCCGGAAATATCCGAGATTTTGTCTGCAGTCGAAAATCCTGACGCAAAAATCAGTTCAAAAACTTGTTTATCCGTTAACGAAGCTGCAGTTTTTTCGCTGACAATTCCGTTATTGATAGCTTTCATCAAAACTTTTTCTCTGCTAATTCCAGCGCCGTCATCCTCAATTTCAATAAAGACGTGGTTTCCACTATGATACGCCTTTAGGACCACAGTTCCTTCTTCATTTTTCCCACTCGTTTTCCGAATCTCAGGTGTTTCGATGCCATGATCCATCGCATTTCGCAAAAGATGGACAAGGGGATCGCCAATCTCGTCGATTACTGTTCGGTCGAGTTCGGTTTCGGCACCAATAATTTCTAATTTAATCTTTTTATTCAAATCGCGTGCGAGTTGACGGACCATTTTAGGAAAACGGTTAAAGACTGTCTCCACAGGAACCATACGCATATTGAGAATAATGTTTTGCAAGTCACCTGAAATTCTGGACATCCTCTCAACCGTTTCATTGAGCTCCTGATTGTTCAGTTCACGTGATATTTGCTCTAATCTTCCGCGGTCAATGACGAGTTCCTCAAAGAGGTTCATTAAAATATCAAGTCTTTCAATGTTGACCCGTATCGTCTTGTTTCCAGCTGAAGGCTGCTTGCCTCCAGACTTCTTTTTTGGATCCTCTTCAATGACTTCCGGTGCTTCTGCGTTTAGTTGCTCTTCCGCTTTGGAAATCACAATGGGGGATACAAATTCATCTTGGGGACGGTTTCGAATATCGGCATCAGTAATTAATCTTGCATCAACGATATCAACTTCCGAGATGTTCATTAATTTCTTCTGAATGGTGCTGCCCTCTTCTTTAGAAACGATTGTAATCGTAAAACTTGAATCGAAAAGTTCTTCTTCCAATTGATCAACAGATGGAGTTGATTTAATAACTTCACCAAGATTTTCAACAGCTTCGAAAATCATAAAGACACGGGCTGCTTTTAATAAACAATCCGCCCTCAAAGAAATAGAAATTTCGTACGCATTGAATCCTTGCTCACGTGACTGCTGCAAAACGGTTAATTCAAATTCGTCATATTCACTTTTTACTGTTCGTTGAATATTTTCTTCCGGTTTGTTATCCGTACCATTTTTTGATGAGAAATTTGCAGGATTTTCTCCTTTTTCAATCATTACTAATTTTTCAACAGCAACTGAAACATCCCTTTTCCCATCCCCACCTTCTGAAATGGAAAGAACCATTGCTTCTAAATCATCAACCGCTAGAAAAATGACATCGAGTAATTCAGGAGATACTTTAATTTTCATTTGACGAATACCATCTAATACATTTTCCATCTGATGGGTCAATTTGGCTAAGTCTTCATACCCCATTGTCGCTGACATTCCTTTCAGCGTGTGTGCTGATCGAAAAATTTCGTTTACAATGGCGATATTTTGCGGATTTTTTTCCAGTTCAAGTAAATTGGCGTTGCATGCTTGCAAATGCTCTTTACTTTCTTCAATAAAGACTTCTAAATATTGGCTCATTTCCATGTGTTTCACACCCCTTGGCATTAAACAAATTTCAAAATCGTTTCAGCGATATTTTCGACACATTGAATCTCATCGATCATCTTAGTAGCAATCGCCGCTTTCGGCATTCCAAAAATTATGGATGATTCTTCTGATTCTGCAATTGCTTTTACGGCACCATTGTTCTTTAATTCAATCAATCCTTGAGTGCCGTCAGCACCCATTCCTGTCATAATGACAGCGACTTTTGCAAATTCGTTTAGTACACTTGCAGATTCAAACATTACATCCACTGAAGGACGGTGACCATTTTTGGGAGGGGACTGATCAAGCTGTACCGCAAGGCCTGAGCCTGCACGCTTTATCATTAAATGGAAGCCACCGGGCGCAATATATGCTGTGCCCTTTTTCAAAATTTCTCCGTCTTCAGCTTCTTTTACGGTTATATCGGAAAGCGAATCAAGACGATTCGCAAGCGATTTCGTAAAACCTGGTGGCATATGTTGAACAACAAGTATTGGTGCATTTATGTTTGAAGGTAATTTGGTTAATACATTTTGAAGTGCTCGAGGACCGCCGGTCGATGTGCCGATACATATCAATTTCCCGACTGTAGATTCCCATTTGTTCAAATTTGAATGCTTCGAATTAACTGTTGTGCCAAAGCTTCCTTGTTTAGTAAATGTTTCCTGTTTATTTGATTTTATCATTGGAGGCGAAGATGTGCCCGAAAGATTTTTTATATTTGCTTTGCTTGCAGAAATGACCTTTTCAATCAGTTCTTTCCCAACTTTCTGCAAATCGAGCGATATAGCACCGGATGGCTTCGCAACAAAATCCACAGCACCGTACTGAAAAGCAAGCAGGGTATTTTCGGCACCCTTTTGCGTTGTACTTGAAAGCATGACAACAGGCAGAGGGTAGTCATTCATTATATTTTTTAACGCTTCCAAGCCATCCATTACCGGCATTTCTACATCCATCGTCACGACTTGTGGTTGCAATTGTTTAATTTTTTTTAAAGCGTCATCTCCATTGCGAGCAGTACCAACAATTTCGATTCTTGATGAAGACGATAGGACGTCATGGATTAGTTTCCGCATAAAAGCTGAATCGTCTACGATGAGTGTTCTAATTTTTTCCATCCCACCATCCTACCTTTCGAAGAAGAACTTTTTTAGCTTTGTCACAAAAGGGATTTTTGGCATTGATGATTGCTCAGTGAATTGTGCTTGTTTATAGCGCGTCGTAATTTCTTCAAGTGCTTTCGATGCTGCAGACTTCGGGTTAAAGTTCAAAAACGGGATTTGTCTGCTTACTGCTTGCTGTATCGTTCGATCGTCAGGTATACTGCCTAATGAGATTGCTTCTCGATCAAGAAACCTTTTTAATACATTGGACAGTCTCTGCAATGTATCTTTTCCGTCATTGGATGTCTGTACTTTATTCACAATTAAATAAAACGGGATTTCAGGATTGACAAGATGCAAATACTTTATTGTTGCATAAGCATCCATGATCGATGTAGGCTCAGGAGTTGTTACTACAAAAATTTCGTCTACTGAAAGCAAGAATTTCAGAGATTCTTCATTAATGCCTGCGCCCATGTCGAAAATTAAATAATCATATCCCCCAAGTAATGTATCCATCTCTTCGAACAGAACCTGAACATGGCTTTCTTCCATTTTTACAAGGCGTGAAAGGCCTGAGCCTCCGGCAATGTAATGGATTCCGCCTAGCCCTTCCAAAACAACATCCTTTAACGATGATGCTCCCGACAAGTAATCCACAATCGTTTTATCGGAAGTCCTGCCCATTAATATATCAATATTGCCCATTCCAATATCCATATCAAGCAACAAAACGGAACTACCGCTTTTTGCTAAAGAGAGTGAAAAATTCAACGATAGATTAGACTTTCCCACACCACCCTTGCCGCTAACTACGGCAATTGCTTTCGTTCTTGAATTTTTTTCACTACTGGTCAGTTTTAAACGTAAGCTTTCCGCCTGGTCCTTCATCTTACACGACCCCTAGTAGTAATTTGACGATGACTTCCGGGCTGGCAACCATCATATCATCTGGCACATTCTGACCATTTGTCACATATGAAATTCCGATTTTGTATTTGTCTAGCATATTAATAATTGAACCATAGACTGATGTTTCATCAGCTTTTGTAAATATGATTTTATTAATTCGGATCAAGGAAAACTGCTGATAAATCTGCTCCATATCTTTTTGTTTCGCTGTTAAGGAGAGTACAAGAAAGGTTTCCATTTCATTAGAAAAATCAATTATTTGCTGAAGATCCTGCACATATTGCTGGTTTCTAAAATTTCTACCCGCTGTATCGATTAGGACAAGATCGAAATCCTCAAACTTTTCCTTGGCTTCTTTAAAATCGTCGAGGTTATAGCAAACCTCAAGAGGGACATTCAGTATTTTCGCATACGTCTTCAATTGTTCAATTGCCCCGATGCGATATGTATCGGTTGTTATGAATGCAACCTTCTTCTTATACTTGATTACGCAATCGGCAGCAATTTTAGCCAAAGTCGTCGTTTTCCCCACACCTGTTGGGCCAACCACATTCACAAATTTTTTGGAAAATGACAGCCCTCCAAAGTCCATAGAGCTCAAAAATTCGTTTAATTTTGTATGAAAAAACAACATCATTTCTTCTTTATTGGCTCTTTGTCCAGTTAAATACCATTTCTCAAGCAATTCAGCCAGAAAATGCTCCTGAAGCTTAGTTGAAATCTCCTGGTCTTCCATCAATCTCTGAATTTGTTTAATCGGTTCTGGATATGAATGCTGAGCCCTCTCTGGTTTAAAAGACTCCGATTTGAGCAAAGATTTCAGTTCCGTAATTTCCTTCAAAATTTCGTCTGATAATTTCGGAAGATCTGAATCTGTTTTACTCAGCATCGCATCCAATTCATTCGTTTGATTCCCTGGTTTGTATACCGGAATTGGTACAGATACTGATGCGGGTTTTGGCTTTTCTTTGATAATAGGTTTAACATCCTGTTTTTGTAAAGGATCAATCGCGGCAATAACCTCAAAGCTTTTTTTGCGGAAAAAGCCAAGAAATCCACCGGTTTCAATCACTTTAGAATTTAATATTACTGCATCATCGCCCAATTCT
>JAUZPT010000243.1 GCA_030705745.1 Bacillota bacterium
AGAACAGTTGATTGGAGCGGAAGGCGCGAAGACTCCTGCGGGAGTACGGGGCAGGGAAGACCCCGCAGGAGCCAAAGGCGACGAGGAGGCTTCCCGGCACGCCCGCGGAAAGCGAAGCGACTGGAGTGCAAATCAACAAACTTATTGCATAGTTTATACCTATGCTATATCACATTAACGCAGTAATTTATTAAATAAAATAAATAAAAAGTCCTTCAAAAAGAAGGACTTTTTATTTTGAAAAAAACACAATCAAGCGCTAATATTAAGGTTGTGATCCATACAATATAGAGAGAAATATAAGTATTTGCAAAAGAGGGGCAGGGAAGAGAATGATCATTTTAAAATCGCCACGTGAAATAGAGTTGATGAAAAACGCAGGAGATATTCTTGCTGCATGTCATAAAGAAATAGCGGGAATGATAAAGCCGGGAATAAGTACATGGGAAATTGAGGAGTTTGTTGACAGCTTTCTTGAAAGAAATGGGGCAACGCCCGAACAAAAAGGATATAAAGGATACAAATACGCAACTTGTGCAAGCATAAATGATGAAATATGCCATGGTTTCCCTAGAAAGACCCCATTAAATGAGGGCGATATTGTAACAATTGATATGGTTGTAAATGTAAATGGTGCTCTGGCTGACTCAGCTTGGACGTATGCAGTCGGAAAGGTATCAAAGGAAACGAGTCATCTTCTTAAGGTGACGAAAGAGGCTCTTTACAGAGGAATTGAACAATGCAACGAAGGTAACCGGATTGGGGATATTGGCCACGCCATTCAATCGTATGTTGAAGCTGAAGGATTTTCTGTTGTTCGGGATTTTATTGGCCATGGCATAGGAGCGATAATTCATGAAAAACCTGAAATTCCCCATTACGGTTTACCGGGCAAAGGGCTAAGGTTAAAAGAAGGCATGGTGTTTACAATCGAGCCGATGATCAATGTCGGCAAATACCAAATGAAAATGGATGTCAATGGATGGACAGCCCGCACGATAGATGGAAAATATTCCGCACAATATGAACATACCATTGCCATAACAAAAAATGGACCTCTTATTTTAACCGAGCAAAAGTAAGAAATTTGTCCCCATATAAAAAAACAAACCCGCTATCTTAACGATAACGGGTTTGTTTTAGAAAAGAAGGACTATTGTTTTCGAAGATTTCCCAGCTCTTCCACCAAAGCTTGCATTTCATTGGGGCTGAATGAGTTTTTTTTCATTATCAACTCATAAATTTCCTTTAACTCTTCATACATTTCTTCATCAAAATGGGAAGGTTTAATCGCACCCAAGTTTAAAACTTTTAATTTTTCTTTAATTTTTTCAATCATATATTCTACATTTTCAATCGATTTATGAGTTAAATCCATATTGTTCTTCCCTTCGGCAATTTACTCCCATCTTTCCATGCAACGGGCAAAATGTCAATTAAAAATGCATTTCTGCATTGATGTTTGCGCCGCAAATAAAGCGGGAAGGATTAAGAACATATTATTTCAATTAAATAATGATACTAAATAGGCTAAAAAAGGAGAGGTTTATATGTCGGGTACAAGTCGATTTTGGAAAGGGATGTTGTTTGGAGCAGCTGCAGGAGGTTCCTTAAGTTTGCTAAACAAGGAAACACGCCATGCGGTATTGAATGGCTGCAAGTCTGCTTCAGGCAATCTAAAGTATGTAATTAGTAATCCAGGGAATATTACGAACCAATTAAAAGGAGCCGCAAAAAAACTTCGAGTCACAGTAGAGCAGGTGACGGAAGATATTGCGTATATTACTGATAAAGTGGAAGAACTAAAGGAAGCCACTCCGCTAGTAACTGAAATACTAAAAGAAACAAAGGATGTCTTTGTTGACAAAGATAGTTTAGCGAGCAAAAAGAACGAAATGGTATTAAGTGAAACAGAAGTAATTGTTGCAGAAGATATCCTATGAATCCGGAATTTGAGGTGGGAATATGGAAATAACAAACAAAATCAATTCATCTTTATTAAAGAAGTTATTGAATCGCATCAAAGAAGACGACTTGCCTGGCTTATCAGCTCAATTAGCTTATTTTTTTCTCCTTTCGCTTTTTCCGCTCCTCATTTTCCTATTTACTCTACTCCCATATCTTCCTATTCCACATCAAGATATTATGGGTATCATTAGAGGCATAGCACCTAAAGAAGCAATTGCTCTTATTGATAAAAACCTTAAAGCTGTGATGAGCAATCATAGCGGGGGACTGCTTTCATTAGGAATCATTGGAACCATTTGGTCAGCATCAACTGGTATTAATGCGATTGTGAGGGCCTTTAATAAGTCATACCATGTCAAGGAAACAAGATCGTTTGTTGTGGCGAGGGGAATGTCAATTTTGCTGACATTCGTAATGATTTTTGTTTTCATTCTCGCACTGCTTCTTCCAGTGTTAGGCAGAGGGGTTGGGATATTTCTCTTTTCCTACCTAGGTTTAACAAAACAGTTTTTAACTGTCTGGGAAGCTCTCCGCTGGATCGTTAGTGCCGTGATTTTGTTTCTTATTTTTACAGGACTTTACTGGATAGCGCCCAACATAAAGATGCATTGTAAAAGTGCCATTCCAGGTGCAATATTTGCTACGATTGGCTGGATTGTTACTTCGTTTGCTTTTTCACTATATGTTGGACAATTTGGCCATTATGACAATACATATGGAAGTATTGGAGCGATTATTGTCTTGATGATCTGGTTGTACCTCTCGGCCTTCATCATCATCATTGGAGGAGAAATTAACGCCTTTTACAGTGAACGAAATAAACAAAATTGTTAGTTTATCCTTAAATTCCCTTCATGAAAT
Organism: Bacillota bacterium; assembly: GCA_030705745.1. Taxonomy (GTDB): domain Bacteria; phylum Bacillota; class Bacilli; order Bacillales; family Cytobacillaceae; genus Neobacillus_A. The sequence continues at coordinate 2,830 of JAUZPT010000243.1, forward strand.
GAAGCAATTTGCCCAAACTATCAGTGGGGGAAAAGAAAGAGATGCGTGAACTAGATCGCATTCATTTTGGACGTGCTAGGTCCCCTAAACGAAGCAGCTTCATTTTTAAAAGGGAGGAACTGAAGATGGCTAAGCAAGTTAAGAAGGACGGCGGCACGAAGCAAAAAGGAAAGAGCCGGCCAAAGCACAAAACGTCAGGATCCGCTAACGGATCGAATGGATATCACTAAAAAAAAGATGAAACCTTTTTAAAATAAGAAAAAGCCGGGAAATCTTCCCTGGCTTTTCTTTATTTAAGTAGTCTTAAGCTATTTAAAATCACAAGGATGGTGCTTCCTTCATGACCGATGACTCCAAAAGGCAAATCAAGGATTTGGAGGAAGTTTGAGCAAATGAGCAAAGCGATCACTGCAATTGAGAACACAATATTTTGCTTAATAATGCGATTCATTCGCTGGGAAAGACGAATGGCTTCTGCAATTCGTGGAAGATCGTTTTTCATCAGCACGACGTCGGCGGTTTCCAACGCTACATCTGTTCCCTCTCCCATGGCAATGCCTATATTAGCGGTGGCAAGTGCCGGAGCATCATTTATTCCATCTCCCACCATGGCGACAGTTTGAAACTCTTCCTTTAATCTTTTTACATGGTCAACTTTTTCCTCAGGTAAACATTCTGAAAAGAAACGGTCCACATGGCTTTCTGACGCGATGACACTCGCGGTTTTTTCACTGTCACCTGTCAACATGATCGTGCAGATGCCTTTCTGTTTCAAATGATCAATTGCAAGTTTTGTTTCATCTCGAACAATATCCTTCAATGCAATCATACCTGCTAAAATTCCATTGATTTGAATGTAGACAAGAGAATTTCCCTGGTTGGCCAAGGGGGTTGATTTTTCTTGGGCAAAGGCATTTGCCTCATGAGTGCCGACAAAACCTGCTTTTCCAATTTTCCATTGCTCACCATTTATGGTTGCTTTGATACCCCAGCCTGAAACGTCTTCTATGCTATCTGGATGAAGAAGATCCTCATTTATTTTCGTTTTTGCGAATTTCACAATTGCTTGTGCAAGAGGATGGTTCGAATGGTTTTCAATTGATGCAGTTTTCCAAAGAACATCATGAAAATCAAAATCGCTTTCAATATGCACTTCATTGACTTCTGGTTTTCCTTTTGTAAGCGTTCCTGTTTTATCAAAAGCAATTGCCTTTAAATGACTCAAATTTTCAAGATGCACTCCGCCTTTAAATAAAATTCCATGACGTGCTCCGTTCGATATGGCGGATAGTGTAGCCGGCATGATCGAAGCAACAAGTGCACAAGGTGATGCAACAACCAAAAGGATCATTGCCCGGTAAAAAGCTTCGTTCCAATTCCAATGAAGGAGGAAATGCGGCAAAAACATCATAAGTAATACAACGGCAAGAACCACTTTTACATACGTTCCTTCGAATCGTTCAATAAACAGCTGTGAAGGTGATCGTTCACTTTGCGCGTTTTGCACGAGTTCAATAATTTTATGAAAAAGAGTATCCGTGCTTTCTTTCGTAACCTTAATAGTAATGGATCCGGTCAAGTTTACCGTTCCAGCGAAAACCTCGTCCTCGTTGCTTTTGGAAACTGGAAGTGACTCACCTGTAATCGCAGCTTCATCGATATTGGTTTTACCTTTAATGATTAATCCGTCTGAAGGTACTCTTTCTCCAGGTTTCACAAGAATTTCATCACCAATTTTTAAATCTGCGACTGGTACAAGACGTTCCACACCATTGCTGATAAGGAGAGCTTCATCTGGTTCAAGCTCCATTAAGGAGGAAATCTCTTTATTGCTTTTGTTCATCGTGTATGTTTCCAATGCTCCGCTCAATGCAAAGATGAAAATTAACACGGCTCCTTCTGTCCAATAACCGATGATGGCAGAGCCTACGGCGGCCAAAATCATCAGCATTTCGACATTCAGCTCTTTATTTTCAATTGTTTCTTCTATTCCTTCCTTCGCCTTGGCAAACCCGCCGATAATAAAGGCGAATAAAAAGGCAAGGATGGATTCTGAGCGAAATTCGGCCTTCTCCAGAAGCCAGCCAGTGACAATTAACAATCCACTGACTATCGCAGCAATCAGTTCAGCATAAGGCTTCCATTTTTCTATTATTCCAATTTTGGC
>JAUZPT010000244.1 GCA_030705745.1 Bacillota bacterium
ACAAATAAAATCCATTTCAAAAATAATGCAAAAAGATAATTTGCCAGTTCCGAAATCATGGGAAACAGAAGTGACAATTTCAACGGACGCTCCTTTTTCCGATAAGTTAATGATGTATCATATTGGTTTCTTATTCCAAGCTGCACAAGTTTATCATGGGACAGGTTTAGCATCTGCCATGCGAACAGACCTTGTAACGACTTATGAAGCCATCATTCTAAAAAATCTACTTGTAACCAAAAAATGGTTTACTATTATGGTACAAAATAAATGGTTAGAACAACCACCACTTGCTCCTAATAGAAAAGAAATCCAAAACGAAAAATAATCACTATAACGTCCTTCCAAATGGGGAGGACTTTTTTATTTTCTTAAAAATGCTTTCAATATGAATAGACACTTCAAGAAGAATATATTTCTCTCTTGTTCTTTTTCAAAAATGATAGTACGCACATGAATGATTAAAATAAAATTGGCTGAATCCATTAATGGCACAATCTGAATATTAGATCACAAAAAAGCTCACCCTTCCCGCGATCATACATAGATACGTGGAGGGTGAGCGAAAGTTGTTGGATATGTTCAATTTATAACTTATGGTCTTCCAATTCGATAATTTCTTCTAAACTCAATTTTGTAATTTTTGAGATGAATTCAGTTGTTAGACCTTCGCTAACCATCTTAAGCGCTATTTCTCTTTTCTCTTGGAGCTTGCCTTTTTCAATTCCTTTTTCAATGCCTTTTTCAATGCCTTTTTCAATTCCTTTTTCAATTCCTTTTTCCATCCAGGAATTCGGCAATTTCAAAATTTCTTCTGCTTCTTCCGCATCCAATGTCTTGATTTCTTCCATAAGTTCATTTTCCTCCGTTTCGTTTAATTTTAAATAAGATTCAAAAAAACCAATGATTAGGCGTTGTTTGGCTGGAGTGATTTTCATTTTTACAAGCATGATCAAAAATTCCTTTTTCACCTGAATTCTTTCCTTTTCAGAATACCCCATTTTACTCAAAAGCGCTGCTGCCACCGGATTCGGGGAATGAATAAAGTTTTTCCAATTCATTTTTCTTAATTCAATCCTTAGAAAATTAAAGGAGAGCACATGAAAAAAGGGAAATGCCAAACTGAATTCATCCGGCTCAATTCTATTTTCTTTGTACCCAAATATTGCGATTGGTAAAATCGGCTTGCGATATTTATTATAAAGCAAGCTAAAATATTGATACATTCGTTCACTGAATTTTGGCTGGACATAATTCTGAGGCTCTACATGAATGATAATGAGCGATTCATCGCCCTTTACATTTGCTTCAATGACGATGTCCGCCCTGCGGCTTTCGCCTTCAATAAGATCGGTAAACATCTCTTCGGATAACGGTTTAAGTGATTTGAGGTCAACATAGTGGTAGACTTCTGGAAAAAACAATTCCAAAAACTCGGCGAAAAACGTATGGAGCAGTCTCTTGAATAATTGATCATGATGGACATAGTGGCGGGGATCTTCACAAACATACTGCAAAACGGCCATATAAACACATCCCTCTTAAACAAGTAAGAAGATGGACATTGATGTATATTCTCTTACTATTTTATCAAAAAAACAGCGATAACACAAACATTTGTTCTTTTTTGGTTGCGTACAAAAAAATGAACATTAAATGACGAGCCATTTTGATAAGATTCTTTTCTTTCGCTTCATCCCCTTGTAATTAGCTTGATAAATTATTGTTTGCATCTTTATTCAGTTTAGAAATTCAACGATCAATTTAATTAAATCCTTTTGAGGCAATTCCTTCAGATGTTTTTCCAATTCGTTTGTTTTAAGCATAACAACTCCTCGGCCCACACCAGATTTGTAAGTAAAAAACAGGTTGGTTACAATGAAATTATATTAAATGAGGCAGGATGAAGCATAATGGAAGATACTTTTGATTTAAAAGAATATGAGCGATTGAAAAAAGAAAATGCCTATCTGAAGAATCTCTTATCAAATATGATGCATCAGGGTGAAAATAATCCTTTCCAAATAAATGAGGATAACATTATTACTAACAAGTCTACTCCTCAAGATAAAATTAACCTTTTCAAATCATTGTTTAAAGGAAGAATAGATGCCTATTCCATTAGATGGGAATCTAAAAACGGAAAATCAGGCTATACTCCTGCCTGTGAATTGGAATGGCAGAAACCAATTTGCAGGAAGCCAGAAATAAAGTGCTCAGATTGCCAGCATCGCAAACTTCTGTCTCTGACTGACCAAGTTCTTTTTGACCATTTGAGTGGGGAAAAAACGGTTGGTATCTATCCACTGCTCCAAGATGAAACATGCTGGTTCTTAGCCCTTGACTTTGATAAACAGGATTGGCAGGAAGATGTCCTGACATTTTTACAAGTTTGTAAGGCAGCAGGTGTTCCTAGTTATCTTGAACGTTCAAGGTCAGGAAATGGTGCTCATGTCTGGATATTTTTTTCAGAGAAGATTCGCTCAACAACCGCTAGAAACCTGGGTCTCCTATTATTAAAAAGAACGATTGAAAAGCGACATGAAATAGGAATGGATTCCTTCGACAGAATGTTTCCGAATCAAGATACCCTTCCAAAAGGAGGATTCGGTAATTTAATAGCATTACCTTTACAGCTGCTTTCAAAAAATCACGGGAATAGCGTATTTGTTGATGAAAATTTCATTCCATTTCAAGATCAATGGATGTACCTATCTTCCATAAAAAAAATGACGAAACAAGATATCAAATCTACTTTGCAAAACCTTAAGGATGGCCAATTGAAGGAGCCGTCACAAAGCCAACTTATACCAAGTTACATCAAGATTGTTTTAAAGAATGGATTGCATTTAAGTAAGGAAGAACTTCCCTCGTTCCTTATTGCAAAAATCTTTGAGATGGCTTCCTTTAAAAATCCTGAATTCTATAAAGCACAGGCAAAAAGAATGTCAACCTATGGGATCCAGCGAGTCATCGCCTGCTATGAAGAAAACTCCGAATGTATCATACTTCCACGTGGTCTTTTAGAAGATGTAAGTCTTCTGCTTAAGGAACATTCAGTTGAAGTGGAATTAATAGACGAACAATACTATGGTGAGACAATTGAGGTTTCGTTTCATGGTAAATTAACATCCCAACAAGAAGAAGCACTAACGCAATTAACGAATCACAGTAATGGGGTTCTTGCTGCTACAACAGGATTTGGTAAAACAGTAACAGCTGCGGCACTTATTGCAAAAAAACAGATTAACACATTGGTCATCGTTGATAGGACCACACTACTACAACAATGGACGGAAAGTCTGGCAAATTTCTTAAATCTCAATACTAATGACATTGGGCAACTCGGAGGAGGAAAAAAGAAATTAACGGGAAAAATTGATGTTGCCACTATACAAAGTCTAAATTTTAAGGGAGAACTAAAATCTCACATTACCCAATATGGCCAAATTATCGTCGATGAATGTCACCATATATCTGCTTTTACATTTGAAAAAGTGCTTAAACAAGTCCGTGCAAAGAACATTTATGGTCTTACAGCAACACCTGTCAGAAAAGATGGTTTGCATCCGATCATCTTTTTGCAATGTGGGCCCATCCGTTTTAAATCCGATGCAAAAAAACAGTCGAAGATTCGTCCATTTAAGCACAGCCTCCTAGCTAGATCAACTAATTTCATGACGAAAAATTCCAGCATCCAGGAAATTTATAGTGAGATAGCAGAAGATGAACATAGAAATCAGTTAATGTTTAACGATGTTTTACTTGAATTGGAGAAAAGTAGGTCACCAATTATTTTGACTGAGCGAATAGATCACATTGAAAAGCTAGCTGTCCAGTTTAATGGTTTTGCAAAAAATATCATTATCTTAGCAGGAAACAAAAGCAGGAGTGAACGAAAAAAGGAACTTGAAAAACTCGCGAAAATTCCAGATAGCCAGGAGAGATTAATTATTGCCACTGGAAAATATATTGGCGAGGGATTTGATGATGCCCGCCTAGATACATTATTCCTTGCAATGCCAATCTCATGGAAAGGAACTCTTCAACAATACGTCGGCAGATTGCATCGACTTCATTCAAACAAAAATGAGGTAAAGGTTTTTGATTATGTCGACCACCATGTCCCTATACTAAAAACCATGTACGAAAAACGACTTGCCGGATATAAATCTATGGGTTATGTAATTGCAAATAACACCGATACATCCCAAACAGAACAAATGAAATTGTTTTAAATGCTTTCTATCAGAGATTTCTGTCAGTCACAGCTTATAAGATGTGCACGACTAACTTAATTAATATTTCAATGAGACCTTTATGAATTCATCACCAAATATCACTTTATTATACTGTTAGGAATCGTTTAGTCCTTCAAAAACAAGCCATCCTTAATTGGATGGCTTGTTTGATTATTTCTGATATATTGCTTACCAAGTACCAAGGAATTTTTTATGGATTATGTAGACGGATGTCCAGATAGATAAAGACATGGACTCCCCTGGAATAAGCGAAAATTCCCTAAACAAAAGACAAACAATTATGCCAAGGACATTTGATAAAATACCAGCGTAGACAAGCGATCGTATGAAAATAGGGTTCGTCAGCATCTTTTTCATACCTTTCCAACCATTAATCGTTTGTAATGGGATTATTAATTCTAATTTATCCTATTTTCTTTAGGGATTCAAATAAAATTGGGTAAATTCCCCAAATTCATTTTTCTTAAAGTTCATCCTGAGACATTTTTATCTTATGGAATCATAATCGTATCTATTATTTAATCCTCAGGCATCTCCTCTATTCCTAACTGCCTATCCTTCATCTATTCTCGCTACTCATAAAGTATTAAAGACATTTTACGATTCTCTGCGAGAAAACACGCGATTATGTCTTCATCGGGTGGATGAAGACCGAATCTCCGAGAGAGAACACGAGATTACGTCTTCATCGGGTGGATGAAGACCGTATCTCTG
>JAUZPT010000245.1 GCA_030705745.1 Bacillota bacterium
CATTGGCTCTTTTCTATGCCGTATGAAAAGCTGGACGTTCTTTTGCACAAGGAAAGTATCATCCATTCCATGGTTGAGTTTCACGATAGCAGTGTAATCGCTCAACTAGGGACACCTGACATGCGTGTGCCGATCCAATATGCGTTAACTTTCCCGGACAGAGCGCCATTACCGGCCTCCAGACGATTAAACCTTGCTGAAATTGGAACACTGCATTTTCAAAATATGGACTTTGACCGCTTTCGCTGCCTGGCATTCGCTTATGAGGCAGGAAGAAGGGGTGGAACGCTGCCAACGGTATTAAATGCTGCGAATGAAGTTGCAGTCGCTGCATTTTTGAAGAACCAAATCAGTTTTCTTAAAATCGAACATTTAATTGAACAAGCATTGTCGCACCATGAAACAATTGATTCACCAAGCCTTGAAATGATTCAACAGGTGGACAAAGAAACACGGCAGTATGTAAATTCATTACTGTAAAAAGAAGATAATAAAAGGTTATATTGCTTTACTAATCTGTAAAATAGTAAAACGTGAAGCGAAGCAGCTAAAAACATCCAAAGTTCGGAAGTTTTTAACTTCCACTAAAAAAGGTGGTTATATTTTTGAATACAGTTATTGCCTTTATCGTTATTTTTGGCTCACTCGTCTTCTTTCATGAACTAGGCCATTTTATTTTTGCGAAAAGAGCAGGCATATTATGTCGTGAATTTGCGATTGGCTTTGGCCCGAAGGTTTTTTCACATAAAAAAGGCGAAACAACCTACACCATTCGGCTTTTGCCACTTGGAGGATTTGTCCGGATGGCGGGTGAAGACCCCGAGGTGATTGAAATAAAGCCTGGATTCCGGGTGGGTTTATTATTTGACGGAGAAGAAAAAGTAAATAAAATCATCTTGAATAATAAAGAAAAATTCCCAAGTGCACGAATTATAGAGGTGGAACATGCTGATATTGAGAGGGAATTGATTATTAAGGGGTTTCCTGAGGACGAGCCAGAAAACTTAAAGATTTTCAGCGTTAGCCCGACTGCGGTGATTGTTGAAGATGGAGCGGAAACGCAAATCGCCCCAATCGATCGCCAATTTGGTTCCAAAACACTTGGACAACGTACAATGGCTATTTTCGCAGGGCCGATGATGAATTTTATTCTTGCGTTGGTCGTATTCATTGTAATTGCCTTATTGCAGGGTGTTCCTGTGAATGAACCGAAGCTCGGCCAATTGACTCAAGATGGGGCTGCGAAAAGCGCGGGCCTCATGGAGGGAGATATCGTTGAAAGTATTGGCGGTGCTGAAATCTCGACCTGGGCTGATGTCGTATCGATCATTCGAAAAAGTCCAAGAAAAACACTTGATTTTTCAATTAACCGAAACGGAAAAGATATGGATATCACAGTAACCCCTAAGGAAAACGTACTCGATGGTAAAAAAATTGGGATAATCGGAGTTTATAGTCCCGTCGTTAAATCACCTTTGAAAGCCGTTTCCCAAGGGTTTCAAGAGACGTATTATTGGACAAAGACGATTTTTGTCATGTCAGGCCAACTCGTGACTGGGCATTTTTCGATTAAAATGCTTTCAGGTCCTGTGGGGATTTACGCCTCGACGGATGCGGTGGCTAAATCGGGTATTTATAGTTTAATGAAATGGGCAGGAGTTTTAAGTGTGAACTTAGGTATCATGAACTTATTGCCGATACCTGCACTCGACGGCGGCCGATTAATGTTTTTTGCTGTGGAAGCGTTGAGGGGGAAACCGATTGACAGGCAAAAGGAAGGCATTGTTCACTTTATTGGATTCGCCTTGCTGATGCTTTTGATGCTTGTTGTAACATGGAATGATATTCAGAAATATTTTCTGTAGCATACCCCCATTCCACTCGATACTTAAATAAATAACGGATTACAGTATAAATAAATGAGGTGCAAAAAATGAAACAAAGCATGACCCTTATACCTACGCTGAGAGAAGTTCCTGCTGACGCGGATGTCAAAAGCCATCAATTATTATTAAAAGCCGGTTTTATCCGCCAAAATGCGAGTGGTATTTACAGCTTCCTACCGTTGGGGAAACGTGTTCTTCAAAAAATCGAATCGATCGTCCGTGAGGAAATGGACGGTGCAGGTGCGGTTGAATTGTTAATGCCAGCGCTGCAACAGGCAGAGCTTTGGCAGGAATCAGGCCGCTGGTATACGTATGGACCTGAATTGATGAGATTGCGTGATCGTAACGATCGCGAGTTTGCACTAGGCGCGACACATGAGGAAGTCATCACAAGCCTTGTCCGAGATGAAGTGAAGTCTTACAAGAAATTGCCTTTGACATTGTATCAAATTCAGACGAAATTCCGCGATGAAAAGCGTCCTCGATTCGGATTGCTTCGCGGTCGGGAATTCATCATGAAGGATGCATATTCCTTCCATTCTTCACAGGAAAGCCTTGATCTTATTTATGATAAATTATTTCAGGCATATTCCAATATATTCAGCCGATGCGGCCTGAATTTTCGCGCTGTTATTGCTGACTCGGGCGCAATGGGTGGAAAGGATACGCATGAATTTATGGTGTTGTCCGAAATTGGCGAAGATACAATTGCCTATTCAGATACGTCCAAGTACGCAGCCAATATTGAAATGGCTCCGGTGAATGCGGATTATGTGAAAAGTGATGAGGCGTTGCAAGGACTCGAGAAGGTGCTTACGGAAAACCAAAAATCGATCGAGGATGTATCTTCATTTCTGAATGTGAGCTCGGAAAAATGCATCAAATCTTTATTGTTCAAGGTGGATGATCAGTTTGTTCTCGTTCTTGTTCGCGGAGACCATGAAGTCAACGATATTAAGTTGAAAAATTTGTTCGAGGCAGGCTCTGTTGAAATGGCCGATCCTCATGAAACGAAAACCGTTCTTTCATGCCCTGTAGGTTCTCTTGGGCCAATCGGAATTCAAAATGTTCAAATTGTCGCCGATCAAGCCATCAAAGCGATTGTAAATGGTGTTTGTGGTGCGAACGAGGAGCATTACCATTATGTGAATGTCAATCCCGAGCGCGATTTTGAAGTTAAACAATATGCTGACCTTCGTTTTATTAAAGAAGGTGACATATCTCCGGATGGCCAGGGGAAAATTGTTTTCGCAAAAGGTATTGAAGTCGGTCATGTGTTTAAACTTGGTACGAGGTACAGCGAAGCGATGAATGCAACATATCTTGATGAAAACGGCAAGGCACAGCCTATGATTATGGGGTGTTATGGGATTGGTGTTTCCCGGACGCTTGCTGCTGTAGCTGAACAATTCAACGATGAAAACGGCCTTGTATGGCCAGCTAAGATTGCACCATTTGATTTGCATTTAATTGCCATCAATATGAAGGATGAAATCCAGTCTTCTTTTGCATCAGAATTATATGATCAATTAAAACAAAATCGCTTCGATGTGTTGTTCGATGATCGCCAGGAACGTCCCGGTGTAAAATTTGCCGATTCTGATTTAATCGGTTTGCCGATTCGAATCACAGTTGGAAAACGGGCTTCCGAAGGAATTGTGGAAGTGAAAATCCGCAATACTGGAGAAATGCTCGAAGTAAGCAAAGAGGAGCTAATGGCGACCCTTACAAATTTAATGAAAAATCTTTAATAACGTATGGATGCCGTCTTTAAGGCATCCTTGTTTTTTTTGTTGGTTTTTGCCGAAATAGGGGTTAGATTATGCTATAATATCCTTTTGAAAACAATTTATTTTATAGATTATCAAGTGAATTTTTATTCATGAAATAAAGACATTTTAAATAGATGGGAGAGAGAACGATGAACGATTCTGACTCCGCCAAGAAGCAGCAATTTCAACTTTTGCTTCAGCAATTGCATTTAACAGATGATGCCATTGTGAATCATTTTCAGTATGCTCAGCTGGAGAAAGTAACAATAGAAAAAAAAGCGAGAAAATGGCATTTTCGATTTTTGTTTGAAAAAATTGTTCCTTCAGCAGTTTATGGACTTTTTACCGCTCAATTGGAGAAAACCTTTTCCTATCTTGCGAACATTTCCTACACGATTCAAGTTGCGGACCAATCTTTTCATGAAACGGTTGCTCTCGATTATTGGAAGAGATGCGTTCAGGAAATCGATGGAATATCTCCTCCGATTCTCAAGCTTTTAAATGAGCAAACTCCAAAAATACAAGGCACGAAACTCATCCTTAATGTCAGAAATGAAACAGAAGGAATGACAATCAAGCAAAAATATAGCGGAATGATTGTCTCGATTTACCAATCGTTTGGTTTTCCATACTTTGCAATTGAAACCGAGGTTCAGGACTCGGCTGTTGAAAACGGGGACTATGAAAAGTTCATGAAGGCGAAGCAAAAAGAGGACCAGGAGCGTGCACTGCTTGCGATGGTTGAAATGCAAAAACGCGAATCGGAAAAAGACTCCCAGTCTGGTGCAGAGTCAAATGGACCACTAACGATCGGCCTTACAATTAAGGATAATGCTGACTACCGTCAATTAATCGAAATTGTCGATGAAGAACGACGTGTGGCCATCGAAGGATATATCTTTTTTGCAGAGACGAGAGACCTTCGGAGCGGTCGAACGCTGCTAACGTTTAAAGTGACCGATTACACAAGCTCGATCATGGTGAAGATGTTTTCTCGCGATAAGGAAGACGCAGCGCTTTATCAACGTGTGCAAAAGGGTATGTGGGTAAAAGTGAGAGGAAGCATCCAAAACGACACCTTCGTAAGAGATCTGGTTATGATTGGAAACGACATCAATGAAATTAAACCAGTGCAGCGGAAGGATACAGCTCCAGAGAATGAAAAACGGGTCGAATTGCATCTTCACACGCCGATGAGCCAAATGGATGCTGTAACACCGACAGCAGCTTTAGTTGCCCAGGCAAAAAAGTGGGGACATAAGGCGATTGCAATAACTGACCATGCGGTCGCTCAGTCATTTCC
>JAUZPT010000246.1 GCA_030705745.1 Bacillota bacterium
TATTGAAGCAAGTGACCGTTTGGGCGGTGTCATTCAAACTGTTAAGAAGGCCGGTTTTACCGTTGAGAAAGGACCAGATTCGATTATTGCAAGAAAGAAAAGTGCGTTAAAACTCATAGAAGAGGTGGGACTTAAGGATAAAGTTATTGCCAATACAACAGGTAAGTCATATATTTTAGTAAAAGGAAAATTGTATACGATGCCGGAAGGTTCTTTTATGGGCATTCCTACTCAGGTCGGACCCTTTGTATTTTCACGTTTATTTTCACCCATGGGAAAGCTAAGGGCTGCTGCTGATTTTCTATTGCCCAAGGGGAAAAAACAAACTGATCAATCGCTTGGAGGTTTCTTTAGGAGAAGGCTCGGTGACGAAATTGTGGAAAACATGATCGAGCCTTTGTTATCAGGTATTTATGCAGGTGATATTGATCAATTAAGCCTGATGGCATTATTTCCGAACTTTTATCAAATTGAACAGCAGCATCGAAGTCTCGTTATTGGGTTAAATCGTTCTATGCCACCCCAGCCAAAGGGAATGAAAAAGCAGCCTTCAAAAAAAGGGATGTTTATTTCACTTACAACTGGCTTGGAATCTCTGGTTGAAGGCATTGAGAAAAAGCTGGAGAAGGGGTCGGTGCTTAAAGGGGTAGCTGTGGATAAAATTGAACGGAAAGGCTCGGGTTACCGGTTAATTTTATCAAATGGAATGGAAGAGGAAGCCGAAAGTGTAATTATTGCGACGGATCATATGCGTGCACAAAGAATTCTTTCTGATTACCCATTTATGAAGGTTTTTGAAACGATGCCTGCGAATTCTGTTGCGAACGTTGCGATGGCTTTTCCGAAATCTGCGATTAAACAAGATATTGAAGGAACGGGTTTTATCGTTTCACGAAATAATGACTATCGTATAACTGCTTGCACATGGACACATAAAAAGTGGCCTGGTTCCACACCTGACGGGAAAATTTTGTTGCGCTGCTATTTAGGGAAACCTGACGATCAGGATGTTGTTAATCTCTCCGATGAAGAAATTATTGAGATCGCTCTAAAAGATCTTAATAAAACTATGAATATAAATGAAAAACCTGAATTTCACATTGTCACGAGATGGAGAAATTCGATGCCTCAATACACAGTGGGTCACCTGCAAAAAATGGAAAATGTAAAGGGTTCTCTTAACAAAGAACTCCCAGGCATTTTCCTTGCAGGAGCATCCTATGAAGGTGTAGGAATACCGGGGTGTATCGATCAAGGGGAAGAGGCGGTAAAGAAAGTGCTTTCGTACCTTTTACATTAGTTGAATTTACAATCTTTCTCTTTTATCAAGAAACAGCGGAATGTATGTTAAAAAGCCGTTAATTCAATAAAGAATTAACGGCTTCTTTTATTTCTTATTTATTAGGCAATGTTAAAGCACATTGTTGATTTCGAATCTCTTTGTTGATTGGAGCGGAAATCAACAGGGGAATTAAACATAGACTAATTTTTAAAATCACAATCTTCAAGTTTCACAACTTTCGTTTTATAAATGAATTTGTATCCAAGCCATAATACGATGAATAAAGGTAAACCAATGTAGGATACTAGTACACTGTTCCAATCAATTTTCTCTCCCAAGAAGGCTGAATAATTCTGGCCGAGTACAACAAAGGTACATAATGCAAAAGCGAAAATCGGACCGAATGGAAAGAAACTCGCTTTATAGGGAAGCTCATTTATGTCCATGCCTTGTGCCACGTATGCTTTACGGAAACGGTAATGGCTAATGGCGATACCGAGCCAAGCAATAAAACCTGACATACCTGAAGCATTCAAGAGCCATACATAAACTGTACCATCTCCAAATAAAGAAGCAAAAAATGCCAATGTGCCGACAAGGGAAGTTACGATTAAAGCATTAACAGGGACACCGTTTTTGTTTAATTTTCCTAGAAATCTTGGTGCCTTACCTTCGCGCGCCAAATCCCATAACATTCTTGTTGATGCGTACATTCCAGAATTACCGGCTGAAAGTACTGCGGTTAAAATGATTGCATTCATAACGGATGCGGCGAAGGCAATCCCTGCTTTTTGGAAAACAATCGTGAACGGGCTAACAGTAACTTCTCCACTTGCTAAATTGGCATTTGTATAGGGGATAAGAAGACCAATTACAAGAATCGCCAATACATAGAATAAAAGAATGCGCCAAAACACCTGTCTTACCGCACGTGGAATATTTTTGGACGGATTATCACTTTCTCCAGCCGCAACTCCCAAAAGTTCCGTTCCCTGGAATGAAAAGCCCGCAGCCATAAAAATTCCGAGCATTGTCATAAAACCACCGTGGAAAGGAGCGTCACCGAGGGTGAAGTTTTTAAGACCGACCGAACCATCTCCCATAATGCCGAATATCATTAAGAAGCCGATGATAATAAAAATAATTACTGTCACAACTTTTACGAGTGAGAACCAATATTCTGCTTCCCCGAAGCCTTTAACCGAAATAAAGTTTAGTAAAAACATGATGACTAAAAACAGGCTGCTCCAAAGGATTGAAGGTGTATGGGGAAACCAAAATTTCATAATAATCGTAACTGCGGATAATTCAGCAGCAATTGTGATTGCCCAATTATACCAATAGTTCCAGCCTAGAGCGAAACCAAGCGAAGGATCAACAAACTTTGTTGCATATGTGCTAAAGCTTCCTGCTACAGGCATATAAGTCGCCATTTCTGCCAGGCTTGTCATTAAGAAATAAACCATGATTCCTATTAAAACATACGATAATAGCGCTCCTCCAGGTCCTGCGGTATGAATAGCGCCTCCACTGGCAAGAAAAAGTCCGGTGCCAATCGTTCCCCCGAGTGAAATCATTGTCAGGTGCCGTGCTTTTAAAGCTCGTTTTAACTCAACAGGCTCTTTTTTTGAGTTTGATACTGAGCCTTGAAAAGGATTCTTTTCATTAGATGTGGTTTGCATCGTTTAATACTCCTTAGTTATTATTTTTTGGAAGGAGCAGGGAATAAAAAAATGCCGTCGAGAATGAGTCGACGGCATACTTAATATCCCGCATCATACCTTCCGAAAGATAGCACAACACGTTTGCTTGGTAAGACAAACGTGACAGTTCTGTTCCTGTTTGGAGACAGCCCCAGCAAGCTCTTGCGTAGAATTAAGAGCAAACTTCGGCAACTTTTCCTTTCATCCGGAGTCAAAGGTTTTCTAGGAACCTCGTCCGTATTACTTTTAAAAGTCGCGACCTCTACCTCATCGGTGTGATGAGGATTTGCTATTTAGTTAATACAAATTTTAAGTATAAATTAAAATTGGACAATGTCAAATTTTTTTTGTCGTTAAATGACGAATTCACCTTTTAAATAATAACAGATAAATTTAAATTATTATAAAAAACTATTAAATTTACAATGAGTTTTTCTCTGGGTATGATTTTAAAAAAAACACATCAGTTTGTCCTGGTCCTGGGAGGCTCCTAATATGCGGTTGCTTGCATTAATTATCGGTTCGCTTATCATTGTAATTGCTTTTAATTTATTTCTGATTCCGCATAAAGTCTTGAGCAGCGGAATGAGTGGGGTCTCTATGGTCCTGGGTATGGTAACGCCTATCAACACCGGTATTGCGAACTTCCTTTTGAATTTTCCATTATTAGTAATAGGATATATAAAACTTGGGAAAAAATTTATTGGCAAGACCATTTTATCTGTAATGATCATCTCGATTGGGTTGTATTTCGTTCCGGTCCATGCTATAGTCCATGATAAAATTCTTTCATCTATTTTTGGAGGAGCATTGACAGGATTGGGAGTCGGAATTGTTTTTCGCTGTTCAGGTTCGACTGGGGGATTCGACATTATCGGTATGATTGTTTCAAGACAGAAAGACTTCCCACTGGGGACGCTGCTTTCCGGAATGAATGCTGTTGTTATACTCATTAGTGGTTTTTTATTTGATTGGGATTCGGCACTTTATACATTGGTTTCAATTTTCGTTACCGGCAAAGTTGTCGATGCGGTTTATACGCATCATGTTAAGTTGACGTTGATGATCATTACCGATAAGGGAGACGAGATGCGCGAGCATTTTATAACCAAAGTTTATCGAGGATTGACGGTAATGAATGGAGTAGGTGGATATTCCAACGAACAAAGAAGCATTTTGCTGGCAGTTATTTCGAGATATGAACTTGCGGATGTTAAAAATTTGATTGCAGAAGTTGATCCTTCTGCCTTTGTTAATATAACTGAAACAATTGAAGTTATGGGTCTTTTCCATAAACCAAGTACTACCTAGAGCGGAAGAGATATTTCTCCCGCTCTTTTCTATTGAAATTGGTGAATGTCAATCCTAAAAAATTTAAAGCTCAAGAGTTATTGGCTCCATGCTATCGTTATTCATAAGTCGGAACAGTAAGGGCTGTATTTTCAAAATAATATAATTCGGATCATTCGGTCCACTAAACCATTTCTCAAAATGACTGTTCCAAACTTGTTTTTTTATTTCTTCAGATTCCTCAATGAAGGCTTCCCCTTCTATTTCCAAAAAAGAATCACCTACTCCATTTCCGTCATAACCAATTAAGATATGAACAAAAGGATTTTTCTTGATTTCCTCCACTTTATGCGTTTTTTTGTTTGTGGCAGTGTAAAGAGTTAATTCTTTATTAAAAAAAGTCATAAAGCGAGAATGGGGACGATTGTTTTGCACGGTTGCAAGTGTACCTACCTTGTTTTTCTCCAAAATCTCAAGCACCTGATCCTTCAATTCCTGTTTGCTCATGATACCACTCCTTTATCTTTTTATTATTATTCCAAAGGAGGGTTTGACTACTCATAACAATTATTAAAGTGTATATAATGGGCAATATTTTTGCTTTTATCCAGTACTTTCGGCGATTAAAAAGAAACAGAGTGTGGTAGTATTGGAGATGGAAAATAACATGTAATCGGATAAAA
>JAUZPT010000247.1 GCA_030705745.1 Bacillota bacterium
ACCTGTGTGAGGCAATGTCTGAAAAAATAATCGCCCTTCTTTTCCGTATTCAAACAATCGAGCAATTTCCATCTGTCCAATTCCCATTCCGTCACCGATCATGAAAATAATATTTTTCGGTTTTGATTGCAATACAGCAGATTCTGATAAACGATCTTCAACAATTCCGCGAGAAGTATGTAACGATTCAAAACGAAAGCCAGAGCATGATAACAGCGCAATCATCATCAAAACCAACCTTGATAATTTTCTCATTCCAATTCCCTCCTCCAGATTTTATACCTTAATTAGTTTCCGTCAGATAGAATGCATTCATTCATGTGCAGCCGACACCTTTTTCCATACAAAAAACCTCTCTAAGAAAGAGAGGCTGCAGCTATTTCATAATTTTCTTTTCTGAAATCGGATTCAATCTCTAGAAATAGATCGACAATTTCCGGATCCCACTGCGTACCCTTTCCCTCGAAAAGAATATTCCATGCTTTTTCAGCAGGCATACCCTTTCGATAAGGTCTGTCAGAGGTCATTGCATCATAGGAATCGGCAACCGCGATAATCCTTCCGAATAAAGGAATTTGTTCTCCTTTTAAACCATCCGGATAACCTTTTCCATCCATTCTTTCATGATGTGAACGGACACCTGAAAGAAAGCCAGCGATTTCATTCAACGGTTTAACTTGTTTTAAAATGTTTTCTCCAATGGCAGGATGTGCTTTGACCTTGTCGAATTCTTCATCAGATAATCGCCCATCCTTTAGCAATATACTATCCGGAACCCCAATTTTCCCTATATCATGCAATAGAGATGTTTTATAAAGTAGTTCTACTTCATGTGAGGGAAGTCCTAAGACTTGACCAATCCTTTTTGAAAAATCGGCAACCCTTAGAGAATGCCCGGAAGTATATGGGTCGCGAGCATCAAGTGCAGCCGACAAAACCATTAAAAAACTTTCGATCATCATTTCGTTTTTTTCATTTTGCTTTTGGATTTCAACGATCATTTTGTTAAAACCAAAAAATAAATCTGAAAATTCGTCCGTGTAAACATTTTCTTTCATCACATAATTTTGAGTTTCTGCTTCCTTCATCATTTGTTGAAGCTGATTAATTGGTTTTTCTATGTCCTTTGCCATAATTCTTGAAATTAATACCGAATAAAACACAGTGATCGCTAAAATTGCCCAAGCCCAATTCCAGAAAAGATTCGTTTGAACTCCAGCAATTTCATGTAATTTTATCTGCGCGGCAAGCAGGAATAAAAATACTGGAAAAACACCGATAAGGACAATGGCAATTCCCATCTTTAATCGAATCGGAACTCGAATGGCTTCTTTTTTTGGCATTAAAGTAGATCCATCCTGCAATTTCATCTTTAATATTTCAATGGCTGGATGAACGGTACGAATCGTTAAAAAATATTCAATTAATGCATGCAGGGCAGCAACAAGAAAGGATGCAAAAAAAGCATAAAGTACATATGAATGCGGGAAATTCATCATTTTTTCCTGGATAAGTATCAGGGAAATGATGATGGCAGGTATACTGAAACTCAATAAATGGGGAAGCATAATTCTTTTAACTGAGAACTCAGGTAATTGGTACAATTGTCTTATGCCATTTTCAATGATTTCATTGCTTCCACTATTCGCTTTAAAAGCTCTTTTAATCGGTTTCAAATGTTTGTAGAAAATCAGTCCCTCTACTGAAAACATAACCATTATGGAAATCATCAATATAAAAAACAATAAAATTATTACATGTATTCCTACTTTTATACTTACAAACATGGTAATTCCGCCAACGCCAAAAATGGCGAGGAGTGACCCAATTATATAATTAAGGAGCAATCGTCTAACAAATTGATTATAATCTTCCATTATCACACCTATTATCTTTATTGAGAATAATTTTCAGTTTATTTTACCATGTCCGCCAAGCAAAAAATAGAGATTTAGCAGTATTTGTCGAAAAAAGCATTAAGGGTTTTCGGTTTTAAAAAACTTTCCAAGCACATCTGCTCCGCCTGTCACTGGTATAACACTACCTGTTAGGAAAGATGAATTTTCATCCACCAAAAAGGCAATTACCCTTGAAATATCTTCTCCTGTTCCCGGTCTGCCTACCGGGGTAAGGATTTGTCCGGAAACCATCGATTCGTTTATCGATCTTTCCTTCCACTCATTTGTGATATCTCCGGGACATACCATGTTTGCTGTGATTCCAAACTGTGCTTCTTCAAGTGCGATCGTCCTTGTCAAGGATACAAGGCCTGATTTCGCCGCTGCAAAGGCTGAGCGATACACCCATCCAGGTGCTGTCTCAGCACGATCAAATCCTAACGTAATAATCCTTCCCCATTTTCTTTCCCTCATCATCGGCAATACGAGTTTAGATAAATAGAAAACGCCTGAAAGGTTTCCATTGATCATATAGTTCCATTCATCGAACGAGTAATCAGTCATTTTTTTTCTTTCATGGTAATATGGGCCTGCATTATGAACCAAAACGTCGATTGCCGAGTAAGATAAAAGAGCCTGCTCGATGATTCTCGTACAGTCATCCATGTTCGCCACATCCCCTTGTAGGGCGATGTTTTTTGTTCCAAATTTATTTGTAAGTTCATTCGCTAATGATAAAGCAGATTCTTCACTTTTTCTAAAATTTATGGCAAGCGAAAATCCTTTTTCTGCTAATTTGAATGCTGTTTTTCTTCCGATTCCGGATGCTCCACCCGTAATCAAAGCTGTTTTTTCATTCACAAAGAATAACCTCACATAATTAATTTATATTTTTATTTTCACTTTCTCTATTCTTATAGTAAAAAAAACCGATTCATAAGTGCAAACTTTTGACCTTTTTACTATGTTACGTTTTAAGCCCTATCCTCATCAAGTTTTAATGACGGATGGGCTTCGCATTGCATAGTATGGTGTATCATTGAAAAAGGAAGTGAAAGGATGCAGACTGTCATCAATATTTTCAGCATGAAGATCAACAGTGTATCCAATAATGGATCCATCAATATTGGCGAAGCTCTCCATAACGCTCCTACTGCAAATACAAAATCCCAGGGACAGAATGCATCTTACGGTGACTTTGCGCCTCCTACTGCAGCAATGGAAAATGTTTTTATTGATCCGGACGTAAACGATATGGGCGATATCGCCAATCCGGCCAATGTCCTCTCAAATCAAATATAGAAAGAATTGAGGTATGACATGCCTTTTCAAATAAATATTTTTAATATAAAAACGAATGCTTTAAACAATAATGCAAGCATCTCATTAGGGCCTGCCATCCATAACAGCCATACGGCCAATGCAAAATGGGTAGGCACGAATATGGCATTTGGGGATTTATCGCCAACCGCATCATGTTCAGCAAACGGATTTGGAGACCCTGATATTAGTGACCAGGATCAAATCGCAAACGTTGCTACACCAATATCGAACCAGTTTTGATTACTATTGATGAAAGGATGATCAACCATGTTCCCATGGAACCTTTTCCCTTTTAATAAAGACATGAAAAACTCTATGCAACAAATGAAACCGGACGAAATTGATAATTATGTACAAAGTATGCTTGGAAAATTATTGCCTGGAAATATGTCTGGAATGATGAATCCACAGGAAATGTTTTCGGGATTCCAGCAATCTTCAACGCAAACACCATCAAGAAGTAGTGGCCCTCTAAACTCTACATCATTCGAAACCCATGACTTTGTGTTTGTAAGAATACCTATGAAACAAGAGGATTGGCTTAAACAGCTACGTCTTTATCATACATCCAATCAATTAATAATTGAACATATCCCTGAGTATGATGATAAACATACGATCACCCTTCCTGCTATTGTAAAAAAGAAAGGCGCATCCGGCAATTATAAAGACGGTACTCTTGAAATCAAAATACCTAAAAATATCGATATGCAATTTTCGGAAATTGACGTGACAGAAATTTATTAACTGTCAATTTTTTTTGCATTTTTTTATAAACTAAAAATATGATGAGATTAACCAATCATCTTAAAAGGGTGGATATTATGGAAATTGATAAATTAAAACAGTGGCTGGAATTGGCTCAGCAATATCAAGCTGATGGATTTTGGAAGCAAATTTTTGATGAAAAACAAAGCCAAACGCCCAACCAACGATCAACTTCTCCGATATTTCACACACAAGAACCCTATCCGAAGTGTGACTTGTATGAATGGGAAGACTGTCTTGTACTTGAAGCAGAATTACCTGGAATGAAAAAAGAACATATTCATATATCAGTTTCCGAGCATACTATTTCCATTTCCGGGGAGTTTCTTACTTTGGAAACAGACCGCAAGTATTTTCTTAAAGAGCGTTTGAACAGAAAATTCGAAAAGAAACTGTCCTTCCCTCTTCCCATTGTAAAACAAAACATACAATCTGATTTAAATAACGGAATTTTCACATTGATCATGCCCATAGACCGTGAAGAAATGGAGGACATCCCCATTTCATTTGGAGATCAAACTCCGGAATAGAGGAACAGCATGAGATTCCCCTTTCATTTTTTTAAAGCCAGAAAAAGTTTCTCAACAAAGCTTTATAGTCTTGAAAAAAAAATCTTGGCGATCGAAGCCATTTTAAATGATGAAACAGCCAAAAATGAAGTAAAAAGTAAGACGGAAGAGCATTCGGACACTCTTCCTACAATTAAAATTGAACATCTTCAAGTAGATAAAATTATCATTCAGAGACTGGATTATGCAAATAATTTCGGACAATTAGGCATAAAAGAACTGACTGGCAAATTGAATATTGGAACAAGTTACGAGGGTGATATAACAAAGAAAGTGAATGAGAAACTTTCAGAGAAAACAGGACCACAGTCCAAGTTAAATCTCCGGGGAAAAAAGGAACTTGATTAGAATTTCCTCTTCATGCTCCTCAAATTTAAAATGGAAAAACAAATAA
>JAUZPT010000248.1 GCA_030705745.1 Bacillota bacterium
CAGTCAGCTTCGCAATTTTGTTCGCAAGGAAGCGATCGCGTTCAAAATTTTCATCATTATGATATTGCCAATAAATTTCTCTTCCAGCAGAATGATACGCAATCGCGGTCAGCGGTTTGATTTTTTCAACAAAATCAGTAATCGCCTTTACTTCATCAGACTCCAATGGTTTCTTTCCTTTATAAAACCGGTAGGAAGGCTGTGTTTCACTTATCTCTTTCCATCCTGAAGGATACTGACGATTCAAGTCCACTCCGAGACCATTCGCCTTCCATCTTGTAAAGTCCGTCTCATTGCCGTTCATTTTTAATAGCCATTGACGCTGAAATTCCGGAAATAATCGAAGGTGATTTTGCTGAATCGTGACTCCATCCGGGTTCAGCATCGGAACAAACCAAATCGAAACGCGATCTAATTGTGAGGTTGAAAAAGGCCCAATACATGTTTTCCTTCGGTAGGCATCAGCATACGTCTCAAGCATGTTCATTACGAGCATACTTGTGATCCATTCTCGCCCGTGATGAGAACCAATGATAACGATATTTTTCTTTCCACGGCCAAGCTTTACTGCCCATATTTTTCTTCCAGCATGAGAACTGCCAATGGGCTGAATCCTAATTTCTTTCCCATATTTCCAGCGAAGCTGCAAAAGGTCTTCGACAAGCACTTTATACTCATATTTTTGATTCGTATGCACTGCCATCGCCTTTGCCTGAAAAGGAAAAAGAAACAACAGCACGACTAAACATAGGGTTTTCTTTCGTACCATATCATCCATCCGTTTCATCCCACATTTACGGCAATCTATTCAGGTGAAAGTTGGCAATGGCGCTACATCCACTTCTCCAACATTTTCTGTGAAATTTCCAGAGCAAACTTCATACAATAATATCAACTCCCAATGAGGAGGGGATAGCAATGAACATGATGGATTATGACCGGGCACTATATTATACGCATCGTTCCGAATGGGACAATTTGCTAATATTAATGGTTCGTACAAAAGATCAATTTTTATCAAAAAAGATCGAACAATTTCTCCATGCCTATAACTTTGAACACGACTACACAATCATTGAAAAAAACTTGACTTCGCTACTGCGATACATCGACCATGCAAACATTACGATCCAATCCGAGCTTTCCGACTTACCGATGTATAGTCTTTCCTGATTAAAGACAGTGAATACATCCAATTATGCACAAACCGGACTACAGAATTCCACCAATAAAAAAACACGGATTCCTTAACTGGAAACCGTGTTTTTTATGGGTGTAATACACATCAAGAATTGTTCTACAATAATTCCCGAACCGATGGAACTGAGAATATTGGCAGCTAGGATGAAATGAAAGCGACGATCTTTATTTAAATTCGTCATCTTTCCTGTTCCTTTAAAAGATTATTGATTTTTATATACCTCGACAATTCATCCATGAGTTGTTTGGCCAAAGCATCTGCTTCCGGCAGCAAACTATCGTTTTCATAATCAAAGCAATCAGGATCCAATACAAGCTGCCTCGGAATGACATTTGCATAAAGCCCTCTTGCAACTATTCGCATATTATTGAGGGTGTTTATGCCACCCTTTCCTCCGCCTGAAACAGCAAGAAGCGCCAATGGTTTATGGGCAAATTGCTGGCTCCCTAGAAAATCGAGCGCATTTTTCAATGCACCGCTCATCCCGCTGTGGTATTCCGGAGATGCTAAAATAATGCCATCTGCCTGCCCGATTTTTTCCTTCAGATTTTTCACTTCTTCTAAATGATACTGATCTTCCTCACCATTAAAAATGGGCAATTTCAACTGGCTCAAGTCAATTAATTCCGTTCCATATGATTTTTCGAAATGTCTTGAAGCAATTCCTGTCCGGCCTTTTTTACGAGCGCTTCCATTCACGATTACAATTTTCATTTTACATTCTCCTTTTCTCCAGCACTTCAGCCGTAATTTTACTATCTTAAGTATAAGAAGTTCTTTTTAATAAATCGGCGTAAACATCTTTACTTATCTAAAATGCCGTTTCGCACTGCATATAAAGCAGCTTGTGTTCGATCGGCGCACTCCAGCTTCGCCAATAAATTGGAAACATGCGTTTTTACCGTTTTTTCAGTAATGTATAGAGAAGAAGCGATTTCTTTGTTGCTTTTTCCACTGGCAATCTCTTTCAACACATCCCTTTCCCGGCGTGTCAGTTCATCAAGAGATTTTTTTTCGTCACTATTTTTATTCGTAAGATGTGACAGCAAATGAGTTGTCGCTTTCGGATGCAATTGATTTTCGCCGCCCATGAGCTGTTTGATGGCACGAACCAATTCGTCCGGTTCGACATCCTTTAGCTGATAGCCGGCAGCGCCTGCTTCAATCGCAGGTATAACATGATCATGATCGGAAAAACTAGTCAGCATCATGATTCGGATTGAAGGGTCCTGCTGCTTTATTTGCCTTGTCGCTTCAATTCCATCCATGATTGGCATGATGAGATCCATTAAAACAATATCCGGTTTTAATTCCATCGCCAAATCAACGGCTTCTTTCCCATTTTTTGCTTCCCCTACAATCTCAATATCGTGCTGTGTTTTCAAAAAGAAAACCAATCCTCTTCTTACCACATGATGGTCATCTGCAATTAAAATTCGAATGCCCATAGCTCTCCCCCCTAAATCGGAATGCGTATCCGTATTTTTGTACCTTTTCCATGCGCGCTTTTAATAAAAAATTTGCCTTTTAAAGAGTCCGTTCGATCCTTCATGCTTTTTAGGCCGAGTGATGGCAGTTCTTTATCCTCATCATAGTGAAAGCCGCATCCTTTATCCGAAATTTCGAGTGTGACCTCTTTTTCTGTAACGGTAAAAAAAAGATTGGCTTTTTCTTGTCTAGAATGTTTTTTACAATTGGCCAAAGCTTCCTGACCTATCCGCCAAATCGCCTCCTCCACACTACCTGGAAGATTAATGATTCCCTTCACTTTCATTTCAAGTTTTAACCCGAGCATCTGCCCATAGCTTAATAATGCACTTCCCAATCCATTTTCCAGTCCTCTTGGCCTCAATTGCCAAATCAGTGCCCTCATTTCATTTAAGGCTTCCTGGGCAAGATCCTGAATATACGAAAAGGTTTCTTTCACACCTTGATGATCAGTCATTTCCTCTCCGCCTCTGGCCGTTAAACTAACAGAAAATAATAGCTGATTGACCGAATCATGAAGATCCCTTGCCAGTCTGTTTCTTTCAGCTGTCAGAGCCAGTTCCTGCTCTTTTTGTGTGAGCTTTATTCTTTTAAGTGCCGTACCAATTTGCAGCGCAACAGACTCCAACAGCGCGAGCTCCTCTGTGTCAAAATGTGTTTTATTGGGGGATCCGATATTTAACAAGCCAAATTTCTCCTCCCCTGCTTTTAGGGGTACGGTAGCATGATGTGTCAACCCATTGGTTTCTCCCCAGTCGTATTGCATTGCATCTTCCAATCGTTTGCATTCAATAATGTTGGTTGCTTTATCAAGCCGTGCATCGATATAACGGTTAATACACCAACATCCTCCAGTACACATTGGTTCGCACTTATTAAAAAGTAAGGCAGGAGGCAGGTTTTCATGTGCAGCAAGATGGTATTCACCTTCTCCATCAATTAGAAAAATCCAGCCAGTCTGCAATCCTGTCACACTCAAAAGATTTTTTAATACTTCGGATAGGACACCGTTCATATCCGTTCCTTTATTTAATAACTCCGCAATTTCCTTTAATATTTTTAGTCTGGAAAGTCGCGTTTTTTCTCCCACTGTCCATCCTCCCGAAAATTCAGTCTATTTTTCATTATTATAACTCTTTTTATAAAGAGCAGCCTTATTAAAAAGGCCGAGATTTATCTACATCTTAAGGAGGAATCAAGGAGGAAAGAAAGCAATTTAAGTTCAATGCATAATACGAGCATATCTTGACTCATTACTCAAAGCTCCGTATAATTACCTAGGTAACTATTTTATTGATTTATTGGAGTGAAATTCATCATGAACAGCCATGAGTTATTCCATACCCTGCATCAGCTTTCGCGCCATCTTACGAATAAACTAAATGAAGCCTTAAAGCCCTTTGGATTATACAGCGCACAATGGTCGGTTATATTTGTATTGAAAACAAAGGGTTCATTAACACAGAAAGAACTTTGCGAGTATTTATTTGTGGAGGCTCCTCCAATGACCCGAACGATCCAGAGGCTTGTTAAACAGGGATATGTAATCCAGGCTAAAGGTACTGACAAACGAGAGAAACATATTCAATTAACGGAGGGTGCGTTGAAGGAATTTCCAAAGTGGGAAAGTGCTGTATTTAAAATAAATCAATCATTATTGAAGCATCTTCCTGAAGAATCTCAGAATCAATTAACCGAACTTCAAAGCACCTGGCTACGGCAACTTTTGTAAAGGAAGTGCATCATGAATAAACCTAAATTATGGACAAAGAATTTTATCAGTATTTCATTTAGTAATTTTTTTTTGTTTTTGACCTTTTATTTCCTACTCGTTACCCTTCCGATTTACGCACTGCAGCAATTTCATAGTACCGCGTCACAAGCCGGGCTGATGACAACCGTATTTTTAATTTCGGCCATTATTTCCCGGCCCATTGCCGGAAAATGGCTTGAACGTGCAGGGCATCAAAAGGTGCTGCTATCCGCACTTCTCATTTTCTTTATCGCTTCCCTTTTATATTTCATTCCAAAAACCCTTCCCGGATTACTTTTGATTCGTTTTTTGCATGGTGTTGGCTTTGGTATGGCAACGACTGCAGTGGGTGCGATCGTCGCTGATATCATCCCCGATGCAAGGCGTGGAGAAGGAATGGGATATTTTATAATGTCAGCAAATTTGGCAATGGTTCTTGGTCCTTTTATCGGAATCATGACCATTCAGCAATTTGGTCCGACCATTCTTTTCAC
>JAUZPT010000249.1 GCA_030705745.1 Bacillota bacterium
AATTGATACATATCGAAGAATCGGAAAGTGCGAACGAAGAACTCGAGGATACCGTTCTTAACGCGGTAGAACAAGCTACAATCCAGCTTATGAACATGCGGAATTCTGAAGGGGAAGAGTTGTTGAAGGATATTGCCTCACATTTAAAACAACTTGAAGCATATGTAAATGGACTTAGGCAATTCGCACCTTCCGTTATTTTGAACTATAAAGAAAGACTGTCAAAGAAGATGATTGAGTTTTTAAATGGCCAAATGGATGAAGCAAGAATTTTGACTGAGGTGGCTTTATTTGCCGATAAAGCCGATATAACGGAAGAATTGACGAGACTTTCGAGCCATATACTTCAGTTCTCGAACATCTTGGATAGCACAGAAACGATTGGACGCAAGCTTGATTTTTTGGTGCAGGAAATGAATCGGGAAGTAAATACGATTGGTTCGAAAGCGAATGATCCGCATATTGCCGTAGAAGTGATTGAAATGAAAAGCTTGCTTGAGAAAATGAAAGAGCAAATCCAAAATATCGAGTAGCGTTTAGAAACATATGTTCACGGCAAAAATAAATTATTGAGTGATTGGGGGAACATCATGTCCATAAAATTAATAAACATCGGATATGGGAATATTGTTTCTGCAAATCGAATTATTTCAATCGTTAGCCCTGAATCAGCTCCGATTAAACGAATTATACAGGATGCAAGAGATCGGGGTTCGTTGATTGATGCGACATATGGCAGGCGAACTCGTGCAGTGATTGTCATGGACAGCGACCATGTAATCCTCTCAGCAGTCCAGCCTGAAACGGTTGCACACAGGCTTTCTGACCGCGTTGACATTATTGATGAAGGGTAGGATTTTGAGAATGAAAGAAAAAGGTTTGTTGATTGTTCTTTCCGGTCCGTCAGGAGTTGGGAAAGGAACAGTGCGAAAAGAGATTTTTTCACAGCCCGAAACGGCTTTTGAATATTCGATTTCGATGACGACAAGATTACCTCGTGAAGGGGAAGTACATGGTGTCGACTATTTCTTTAAATCGAGAGACGAATTCGAAGAACTGATAAAACAGGGGAAACTGCTTGAACATGCTGAATTTGTTGGCAATTATTATGGAACTCCTGTCGATTATGTTCGGGAAACGCTCGATGCCGGCAAAGATGTGTTTCTGGAAATTGAAGTAAAAGGTGCACGCCAGGTTCGCGAGAAATTCCCTGAAGGGTTGTTTATATTCCTTATGCCGCCAAGTTTATCTGAACTGAAAAACAGGATCGTGACAAGAGGAACGGAAACAGAGGATTTGATCCACAACAGGATGCTATCGGCACGTGAAGAAATTGAAATGCTTAATTTATATGATTATGTTGTGGAAAACGATCGCGTTGAGCTAGCGTGTGAACGAATAAAGTCCATTGTCACTGCTGAGCATTGCCGCAGGGAACGCGTAGAATATCGTTATAAAAAATTATTGGAGGTCGAATAAAGATGTTATATCCTTCTATTGACTCATTATTGGAAAAAATTGATTCGAAATATTCTCTAGTATCGGTTGCTGCTAAGCGTGCGCGCTTTATGCAGCAAACAGGAGACCCGAAATTAATCAAGTATGTGTCACACAAGTTTGTTGGGAAAGCTCTTGAAGAAATTTACGGCGGCCAGCTTACGTATAAAATTTCCAAAAAAAGCGAAACAAGCGCAGAGTAACCTCCATCATACCGAAGAATGCATCACCGGTCTTTGGTTTGATCTGATATGTCCTTATTAAAATAAACAAAAGGGTCTGACGCCAAAGGTAATTTTCCTTATGAGTCAGCCTTTTTTATTTTGTTACCCAGGTTGAAATTGATGAAAAATCGTTTGTATTCTAGCATAATGGTAGAAAGAACTTGATTCGGAAAGTGTGGGTGTTATGGATGATTGACAATAAGAAAATATTGCTTTGTGTAACAGGCGGGATTGCAGTTTATAAAGCAGCGGCCTTGACAAGCAAGCTTGTTCAAGCAGGAGCGGAAGTGAAAGTGATTTTAAGTGAATCGGCAGCGAAATTTGTTTCGCCACTTACGTTTCAAGCCCTTTCACGCCATGAAGTGTTTACAGATACCTTTGATGAAAAAAATGCGGCAGTCATCGCTCATATCGATTTGGCGGATTGGGCTGACCTCATTTTAGTGGCCCCTGCAACGGCCAATACAATTGCCAAGCTTGCACACGGCATGGCCGACAATATGATCACGACGACCCTTTTAGCAGCGACGGCACCGATTTGGATCGCTCCTGCCATGAATGTCCATATGTACGACCATCCCGCGGTGAAAAAAAATATTTCCACTCTTTCTGAATACGGCTACCAGTTTATCGAGCCGTCGGAGGGTTATCTTGCATGCGGCTATGTCGGTAAGGGAAGGCTTGAGGAGCCTGATAAAATAGTCGATTTAGCGGTCAATTTTTTTCAAAAGGGGTCAGGAGAACTTGCAGGCATGAAAGTGATTGTGACCGCAGGTCCAACAAGAGAAAAAATCGACCCTGTTAGATTTATTTCAAATTCATCGACAGGAAAAATGGGTTATGCGATTGCCGAACAGGCGAGAGATGCCGGAGCACAGGTCGTATTAATATCGGGACCAGTCGAATTAAAGGCGCCGCCAGGTATGGAGGTTGTCCGGGTCGAGAGTGCAGAGGAAATGTACGATGCTGTTTTATCGAGGTTTGAACAATCGGATGTCGTCATCAAAACGGCGGCCGTAGCCGATTATCGTGCTAAAACAGTGTATTCACATAAAGTGAAGAAACAGCCAGGAGACAGTGTGATCGAACTTGAGAGGACAAAGGACATTCTTTTCGAACTTGGCCAAAGGAAAACGAAACAAATTTTGGTTGGCTTTGCAGCTGAAACAAATAATCTTGATGAATATGCCCGAAAAAAACTGCAAACGAAAAATGCCGACATGATTGTTGCGAACAACGTTCAGCAGGAAGGTGCGGGGTTTGGAACGGAAACGAATATTGTGACATTTTTCAAAAGGGATGGAAAAAATGAAAGTTTGCCGCTAATGTCAAAACAAAAAGTGGCGTCTAGAATTATTGAACAAATCGGAAAAATGGTAAAGGACATGGTGAAATGAAGATTGCTGGAGTCATTGTCGATGTCCCTGCAAAACAAACAGACAAGGCCTTCGACTATCTCATTCCTGAAAAATGGGAAAATAGCATTAAACCGGGAATGAGGGTTACCGTTCCTTTTGGACCAAGGAAAATACAAGGCTTTGTAACGGAAATCAAATCATCGTCCAACTTTGAAAAATTAAGAGAAATCAGCGAGCCAATGGATTTGGAACCCGTATTGAACCATGAGTTGATGGAGTTGGGGAAATGGCTTACAACAAACACGATGAGTTTTAAAATAGCAGCTTACCAGGCTATGCTTCCAGCTGCTTTAAAAGCTAAATACGAGAAAAAAATAAAACTAGCAGCGGAGATTACTCTTGATCAATTGCCGGAACAGCTTAAAAGTTTTTTTCAGCACGATGATGAAGTGCTCTGGGAAGAGGCGGTCAAAAAAGGGCTGATTTCCTTGCTGCAAACCGAAGCTTCAAAAGGGAAAATTGAAGTGGTGTACAAAGTAAAGGAACGAGTAAAGAAAAAAAGTTTGCTTTTTGTATATCCAATCGCCGAGAAAGAACAGCTATTTGAAATGGTAAATTCTTTGCCTGCCAGAGCTGAAAAACAGAAGGCGATGTTATCTTACTTTCTTGAAGACCGTAAGCCGGTGGAGCTGAGGAAGCTGATTGCAAACTTAGGCGTTTCATCCTCCACGGTAAAAATGCTTCTCGAGAAAAAAATCCTTGGTGAAAAAAGCATGGAGGTTTACCGTGATCCGTTTGAGCACAAAACATTTCAAGCAACATCGCCTTTTCCGTTAACTGCGGAACAACAGGCAGCGATCGTGCCAATTTTAAAAGCGAATCATGACGAGCGCCATGAAGTTTTTATGCTCTATGGAGTAACGGGAAGTGGCAAAACTGAAATTTATTTGCAATCAATTCAAGATGTCATTGATAAAGGGAAGGAAGCGATCATGCTCGTCCCGGAAATTGCCCTAACGCCGCTCATGGTTAACCGTTTCAAGGGAAGATTCGGCGAACAAGTCGCTGTTCTTCACAGTGGTTTATCTGCTGGAGAAAAATACGATGAATGGCGCAAAATTCAGCGGAAGCAAGTAAAAGTGGTCGTCGGTGCAAGGTCAGCCATTTTTGCACCCTTTGAAAATTTGGGGATCATCATTATTGATGAAGAACATGAAACGAGTTATAAGCAGGAAGAAATGCCTCGCTATCATGCCAGAGATGTAGCCATCCAACGAGCGAAAACGTATCACTGCCCTGTCGTTCTCGGAAGTGCTACTCCTTCGCTTGAGTCTTTTGCGCGGGCCCAAAAAGGTGTGTATCACCTCTTGTCCCTTCCTCACCGCATGAATAATCAGTCACTTCCTGATGTTGATATCATCGACATGAGAGAGGAATTGAGAGCGGGAAACCGTTCGATGTTTTCAAAAATGCTATTTGAAAAACTGGTCGACCGGATCAACAAAAAGCAGCAAACTGTATTGTTTTTAAATAAACGCGGGCATTCTTCGTTTGTCATGTGCCGCGATTGCGGATATGTAGTCAATTGCCCGCATTGCGATATTTCTTTGACCTACCATCGGACAAGCCAGCAAATGAAATGCCATTATTGCGGATTTGAAAGCATGGTGCCAAAGGCGTGCCCTGATTGTTCAAGTGATCATATCCGCTATTTTGGAACAGGTACCCAAAAGGTGGAAGAAGAGCTTGGGAAAATTCTTCCCGAAGCGAGAATCATTCGCATGGACGTCGATACGACTGGGAGGAAAGGGTCGCATGAACGTTTACTGGATGATTTC
>JAUZPT010000025.1 GCA_030705745.1 Bacillota bacterium
AAACTGTTTATGGCTTTGCATGAAGTTTATGGAAGAGCTATAAGAAGAAAAAAATTATTTATA
Source organism: Bacillota bacterium (assembly GCA_030705745.1). GTDB lineage: Bacteria > Bacillota > Bacilli > Bacillales > Cytobacillaceae > Neobacillus_A. The sequence goes on from JAUZPT010000025.1 coordinate 64, forward strand.
TTTTGAAGGAGTGAAATACTTGGAACCAGTACAGATTGAAGGATATGAGGTTAATCCTTGGACAATGTTCATTAAGCCTGTGAAATACGAGGGTAGAACTTGTTCACACATCGTCGAGTTGGAAGGTGATTTTTTGTGTCCTTCTACACCAACCGATATTATTAGGAGGAGTTGTGAGTATTTTGGTGCAAGTTTTGAAGGAAGGCAGAAAGGGAGCAAACAACTTTTAAATGCCAAGCATAAAGTTCCAATCATCATAGACCAGATAAATTCCATTTATTTTTTTCCAACGACCTCCCCCTCAGTATCTGGATGCATTTGGGTGTCACATGGCCATGTGACAGAGTATCGATCTATTTCTGCAAAAGAAACTTGTGTTACCTTTCAAAATAAACAATCGTATATATTTCCTATATCAAGTTTTTCTTTACTGAATCAATTGCAACGTACTGCCCTATTGCAGACGAAATTGGAACAAAGAAGCGAATATAGGGATCGGAAATTTTTTTATTTAAAAAATCGTCCAGGCTATATGGAAGCCTCTGAAACGAAGGGGAATTACACCAAAAATATATTTTTTTAAATCGTTTAAAATTAAAAAGCACTGCTGCTGTTGTTTCGCTTAACTATGGGATTGATGCCTTTTGAAAAAATAAAATTCAAGCAATTCTTGGACTTTATTTCGAATGCGCGGATTAAAGTAGTTATGATTTTCTTCATAACCTTTATAGAGGAACAAAAACATGGTAAAGGCCTCGTCCCGTTTTTTCTCGATTACTTTAAGGCTATTTTTATTCATATATTTTTTCGTCTCCGCTAAGTCTCTCTGCACAACTCTCATCATTTCTTCAATAAAATCCAAATATGGCTTCCTAAGCTTGAAAGGACTTCTTTCAACCACAGCCAAATCCCGATTCAAAACGGTCAGAACCATCGGCAAATAAATGGCTTTTTCCATAATATTGCGGTCTTCCTCTGGAATTCTTGTCATGGCTTAAATTCTCCTTCGAAATAGAACGTTTGTTCGTATATTAATCATACAAAAAAAACGATCATTGTGCAATGTTCATTTTAGGATATGCGACTACTGTCTTCGTTATTAATACTTGATTTAAGGAAAAAAACCGCAAAGCCATCGACTGGCTTGCGGTTTTTATTATATGAAACGGAGGATAATAAATTTCACAGTTGCCAAAATGAACTCATGTATGAGAAAGTTTTTAATAGAAGGAATAAAGACAGGGAAAAATGATTATAGGACCAAATTTCCTGGCCCAACCGATCTAAAGGAAAAAACCATAGTGAATGGATGGATCGAAGATGCGAAATGAAAGACACCAGAAGAAGACGGGAAGAAAAAAGTGGAAGGTGATTGTCCTTTTGCTACTTTTCATCTCCGGAAGTACGCTTGCTTACTCTTATTTTCAGTTTAAACAAGGACAATCCCAGTCATTAAAAAAATTACCGAAAAAAGAACAAGTTGTTTATAAATTTGAGGGACAGAAGGACCAGTTCGGGGATACGAATATATTGCTAATGGGAAGTGATCAACGGAAAAAGGAAAACTCACGCGCGGACACGATCATGATTGCTCATTACAATGAAAATAATGGAACATTTAAATTAACCTCGATTATGCGGGATTCGTATGTCGAGATTCCCGGACACGGCAAACATAAAATCAATGCCGCCTTTGCGTTTGGAGGCCCGGAATTGATGAGGCAAACGATAAAGGCGAATTTTGACATTGATCTTCAGTATTATGCCATCTTGGATTTCCAGGGCTTTGTACATTTGATTGATGAAGCATTCCCAAATGGGGTGGAAATAAATGTCGAAAAGAAAATGTCCCAATATATAGAATATACGTTTTTGCCAGGGGTTCAAAGAATGGATGGAAAGCACTTGCTTGCGTTTGTCCGTTTCCGCCATGACAGAATTGGTGATTTTGGCCGGGTGAAGCGCCAACAGGCGGTAATTAAGCAGCTTGGCCAGCAGATGACAAATTTTAGCACACTCACGAAATTGCCGAAATTACTCGGTGTTATTTCCCCTTATATAAATACGAATATGAGTACAACTGATATGTTATTTATGGCGAAGGATTATTTTACAAAAAGCCACGGGACCATGCCTACCCTTAGAATACCAGTGGATAATAGCTTCACTGAACCCCGCATAGACGGTGAAGGCGAAGTTTTGAAAATCGATGTGGAAAAAAACAAACAGGCACTGCACGATTTTATTTTGCAAAAATAAAATCAGTGATGAACATCATACTTGAATTAAAAAAGAATCCAGTCTTTGTGGATTCTTTTTTAGCAAGTCTGAAGCAAACGTTTGTACGTATTTTGTGGTAAAATGTAGTGAATGAAAGCGTATAGGAATGGACAGGAGACGGAGGAATCAACCATGTCTTTAAGATTGCTGATTGGTCGTTCAGGTAGTGGTAAAACAGCTTTATGCATGGATGAAATAAAAGAGAGGCTGTTGAGACAGCCGGATGGAGTGCCAATCATTTACTTAGTTCCTGAGCAAATGACATTTTTATCCGAGTATCGTCTGGCAACAGACAGAGAATTGGGTGGAATGATCCGTGCGCAAGTTTACAGTTTCTCACGGCTTGCATGGAGAATCTTGCAGGAAACAGGTGGCTATAGCCGTTATCATTTAGACAGCATTGGTCTTAACATGCTCATCAGGAAGATCATTGAGGATAAAAAAGAACATTTGAAGTTGTTTCAGCGTGCAGCTGATAAAAATGGTTTTATTGAGCAAATCGAACAAATGATTACGGAATTCAAGCGGTATTGCATCAATCCAGAAGATTTGGCAGAAGCAGATTCGATTTTTGGAAAACCATCAAAAACGTTGCAGGATAAATTACATGATCTTGAAATTATTTATAAAAGCTTTGAGGAAGCGACATTCGGCAAATATATTGATTCTGAGGATTATTTCAGCCTTCTTGCAGAAAAAGCTGCTTCTTCAAGTTATTTGAAGGATTCAGAGATTTATATAGATGGTTTTTATAGTTTCACACCTCAGGAATACAACGTCATCGCAGCATTAATGAAGCACTGCAAGCGAGTGACGGTTAGCATGACGGCAGAAAAAGGATTTCAGCAATTGCTGGCGGACGAGCTTCATTTATTCAGAATGGCTGGAGAGAGCTGCAGGGCGCTCTTTGACATTGCGACGTCATCAGGTGTTGAAATTGAGGAAACTGTACATTTGACAGAACAAAACCGATGGAGAAACGCATCCCTAAAGTATTTGGAATCACAATTTGATTCACGTCCTGCGATTCCAATGGCTGGGAACACGGCTATCCAAATTTCAAGGGCTGCGAATCGAAGGGCTGAAGTCGAAGGGGTAGCAAGGGAAATTCTTCACCTCATACGTGAAAAAGGGTATCGTTACCGGGATATCGCACTATTAGTTAGAAATGGACAGGACTATCATGAGATTCTTGAACCTGTTTTTTACGATTATCAAATTCCTTATTTCATCGATCAGAAAAGGACGATGTTAAATCATCCATTAATTGAACTAATCAGGTCATCACTCGAAGTTATAAATGGGAATTGGCGTTATGAGCCGGTATTCCGTGCAGTCAAAACGGAATTATTGTACCCGCTTCAAGAGAATGCAGATCGAATTCGTGCACAGATGGACAAGCTAGAAAATTATGTATTGGCATACGGGATACAGGGTGGGAAGTGGACAAATAAAGCAAGATGGTCTTACAAACGATTCCGAGGTCTTGAATTAGAAATAAATGTACAAACGGACGCTGAAAAAGAGATGGAGCAGGAATTGAACGAACTACGTCTAATAGTGACTGCGCCAATTGTACGCCTATCGAAGAGACTGAAAAAAGCTGAATCTGGCAGGAAGCTTTGTGAGGCAGTATATTTGTTTTTGGAAGAGCTGGACTTACCGGAAAAAATCGAGAGATGGAAAACAAAGGAAGAGGAAAATGGAAACCTTGTAAAAGCAAGGGAGCATGACCAGGTCTGGAATGCTGTGATGAATATGCTGGATCAATACGTGGAAATTTTGGGGGAAGAAAAGGTCCCGGTCAAACAATTTTTCACCATATTGGAAGCAGGCGTCGAGTCGCTTCGTTTTTCACTTGTTCCACCAGCATTGGATCAAATCCTGATTGCGGATTTGGAAAAATCGAGACTGTCAGAAATAAAAGCAGCTTTTGTCATAGGGATGAATGAAGGTGTGCTGCCTGCAAAAGTGAAAGAAAGCGGAATTCTTGGTGATGAAGACCGGGAAACACTTCACACGTCTGGAATCAAAATCGCACCGGGCAGCGGCATTCGTTTGCTGGATGAAAATTTTCTGGCGTATAAAGCCTTTGTGACTCCATCCGATTTTTTGTACGTCAGCTATCCGATGGCCAATGAAGAGGGAAAGGCACTTATGCCGTCCTCTTATATAAAAAGATTAAAAGATTTATTTCCCGATTGCCAAGAGCAATTTTATGCAACGGATCCTGCTGAACTAGTGGAAAACGAACAACTTCGGTTCGTTTCAAATCCACAAACTGCACTATCCTATTTAACGGGCCAGTTCCAATTGAAAAAGAAACATTATCCTGTTTACGATTTTTGGTGGGATATATACAACTTTTACATGAACGGGAAATGGAAGGATAAAGCGCAAAAAGTTCTTTCAAGCCTTTTTTATACGAACAGTACTGTAAAGCTGTCCAAGGAAGCCGCTGATGAATTATATGGTGAAGACATTCAGGCGAGCGTGTCGAGGATGGAGCTATTTAATAGCTGTCCATTCTCCCATTATATACAGCATGGTTTGAAAATAAGGGACAGGCAAATATACCGCCTGGAAGCTCCTGATATTGGTGAGTTATTTCACGCTGCCTTGAAACAAATAGCCGAAATAGTGAACGAACAAAACATCTCTTGGGCAAGTTTGACGAAAGAGCAGTGCGAAACTCTTTCCAAACAAGCAGTCGGGTCGCTTGCACCTCGACTTCAAAATGAAATTCTCTTGAGTTCTGAAAGAAACAATTATATAAGGCGAAAATTAGAGCAAATCATTACTAGAGCTTCATTTGTTTTAAGCGAGCATGCAAAAGTTAGCGGTTTTTCTCCCATTGGCCTGGAGCTGGGATTTGGACCGAACGCACAGATTCCTCCTCTCGGATTTTCTTTAAGGGATGGAAGAAAAATGGAGCTGGTAGGTCGAATTGACCGAGTTGATAAGGCAGAGGATGAAAGTGGAGGGATATTCCTTAGGGTCATTGACTACAAATCGAGTGAAAAAGAGTTGAATTTGAGCGAAGTTTACTATGGGCTTTCTCTTCAAATGCTAACCTATTTGGACATCATCATTACACATTCCAAAAACCTCGCAGGGATAGAAGCCACACCAGCGGGTGTTCTGTATTTCCATGTGCATAATCCGATGATAAATTCGACAAAAATGCTTTCAATGGATCAAATCGAACAGGAAATTATGAAGAATTTTAAAATGAACGGTCTTATTTTGGCTGATCAAAATGTCATCCGCCTTATGGACCGCTCTCTCGAGACTGGAGATTCTCAAATTATTTCTGCAGGTATAAAAAAGGACGGAACACTGTCGAAACGTTCCAAAGTGGCAGGGAAAGAAGAATTTGATGATTTAAGACATTATGTTCGGAATTTGTATGAAGAAACAGGCAATGCCATCATCGACGGCAGAGTTGACATTTCTCCATTTAAAATGAAAGATAAAAAACCATGCACTTTTTGTTCCTATAAATCGATTTGCCAATTCGATGAATCGATTGGTGACAATCATTATCGAGTTCTTCAGCCACAATCGAAGGAGGCCGTTATGGAATTGATTAGAGAGGAGGCAGAAAACAATGAGTAATTTCTCAATACCACCAAAGCCGGAAGGCGTGACCTGGACGGACGATCAATGGAAAGCAATTATGGCCAAGGATCAAGATATCCTCGTTGCAGCGGCGGCAGGTTCGGGTAAAACTGCTGTGCTGGTTGAAAGGATGATTCAAAAAATAGTGGCCACAGACGAGCCGGTCAATGTGGATGAACTGCTGGTCGTAACATTTACAAACGCATCAGCAGCAGAGATGCGCCATCGAATTGGGGAAGCACTTGAAAAGGCGATTCAGCTCGATCCACAATCGAAACATTTAAGGAAACAGCTGAGCCTGTTAAACAAAGCGTCGATTTCCACTCTACATTCTTTTTGCCAGGAGGTCATCCGTAAATATTATTATTTGATCGATGTAGATCCTGGATTTCGGATCGCTGACCAGACGGAAGCCCAATTGATAAGGGATGAAGTCATGGATGAACTTTTTGAAGAAGAATACGGAAAAAACAGCGAGGATTTTTTTCGGCTTGTCGATGCGTTTTCCAACGATAGAAGCGACGCCGCACTGCAGGATATCGTCCGTTTTGTGTATGATTTTTCTATATCGAATTCGGTGCCTGAACGCTATTTGCAATCGATTGTTACCATGTATGAAGTAGATGCAACCGCGCAAATTGACGATTTGCCATTTGCAGGAGCGCTTTTGTATGATGTAGAGCTTCAATTGGAAGGCTCCAGGGAAATGATAGAAAAAGCACTTGAATTATCGAAGCTTCCAGGAGGGCCAGCACCTAGAGCAGAAAATTATTTGGATGATTTGGATGGAATCGACACGTTACTCGCAGCAAAAAACTATTCCTGGGCAACGATATACAATGCGATGCAAGTGTGGGGGTTTTCGAGAGCAAAAAATTGCAAAGGCGATGAGTTTGATGAGGAGCTAATTAAAAAAGCGCAAAAGCTTCGCGAGAAAGCGAAGAAAAAAATCCAGGACATGAAGGATGAGCTTTTTTCGCGAAAGCCTGAAAGTTTTTTGAGGGATATGGCCGAAATGCATCCGCTCATTGTATCACTTGTATCGCTGGTACGTTCTTTTTCCAAAAGCTTTGAAAAAGTAAAAAAAGAACGAGGTCTTGTCGATTTTTCGGATTTGGAGCATTACTGCCTTGAAATTTTGAGCGACCGGGTTACCCAAGAGGGTGAATTCATTCCTTCAGAGGCAGCACTGTCATATCGAAATCACTTTAAAGAGGTACTCGTCGATGAGTATCAGGATACAAACATGGTCCAAGAGACGATATTAAAGCTGGTTGCCCAAAATATGCTGGAATTTGGAAATCTTTTTATGGTCGGTGACGTTAAGCAATCAATTTACCGTTTCCGCCTTGCAGAGCCTAATTTGTTTTTGGGGAAGTATAGCCTGTTCAAGCCTGAGGGTAAGGCACCAGGGCTAAGGATTGATCTTTCCCAAAATTTCAGAAGCCGACAAGAGGTTTTGGATGGAACGAATTTTATCTTTAAACAAATCATGGGCATTCGAGTCGGAGAAATACAATACGATGAGGCGGCAGAGTTGAAAAAAGGAGCTCTCTATCCTGAAGGAGACAATCCGTTAGAACTATTGTTAATTGATCGAGCAAGCGTGGAGGGGGAAGCCATTTCAACTGAAGATGGAGAAACTGCTGAAATGGAATTCGACAAAGGTGATCTTGAACAATCACAGCTTGAAGCGAGATTGATGGCACAAAAGATCAAGGAACTGATAGATGGGGGAGCACAAGTTTTTAATGCTAAAACCAATTCTAACCGCCCACTTTTGTATCGTGATATCGTTATCCTTCTACGTTCGATGACATGGGCACCGCAAATAATGGAGGAATTTAAAACTCAAGGTATACCGATTTATGCCAATTTATCGACCGGTTATTTCGAAGCAACAGAAGTCGCCATCATGATGTCTCTTTTAAGGGTCATAGATAATCCGTTTCAGGATATTCCGCTTGTATCAGTTCTTCGATCCCCTATCGTTGGCCTGGATGAAGAAGAACTTGCTCGTTTGCGTATTCATCAGAAGAAAGGGTCTTTTTGGGAATCTGTTTCTTCATTTGTAAAAAACAAAGCCCCGGAAGGATCGGAGCATCTACACGAAAAGGCTTCAATTTTCTTGGAATCGCTAAAAAAATGGCGATCGATGGCAAGAAAGGGATCCCTGGCAGAGTTAATCTGGCAACTTTATCGAGATACTAGTTTTTATGATTTTGCAGGAGGGCTGCCAGGAGGAAAACAACGGCAGGCAAATCTTCGAGCATTATATGACAGGGCACGTCAATATGAAGAAACGTCATTTCGAGGCTTGTTCCGCTTCCTTCGGTTTATAGAAAGAATGATGGAGAGAGGCGATGACCTCGGGGCTGCAAGGTCGCTTGGGGAGCAAGAGGACGTAGTCCGTCTGATGACAATCCATAGCAGTAAAGGGCTGGAATTTCCGGTTGTATTTATTGCCGGATTATCTCGGCAGTTTAATCTTGCAGATATACGAAAGTCATATATGATTGATAAAGAATTCGGATTTGCTTCAAAATATGTGATTCCTGAAAAGAGAATTTCGTACCCGTCACTCCCACAAATAGCGTTCAAGAGGAAAAAACGGATGGAAATGCTGGCTGAAGAAATGCGCGTTCTCTACGTTGCGCTGACCAGGGCCAAAGAAAAGCTCTATTTAATCGCATCTGTCAATGATGCAGAAAAAAAACTAGAGCAGTGGAGTGAAGATTTAGGGCAACCTGAGTGGCTCTTAAAAGATTATCAACGGGCTTCAGCAACGAGTTATCTTGACTGGATTGGACCTTCGATTATCCGCCATAACGATTGCGGTGATATCAGGAGGAATCTGAAACACCATTCTGGCGAGATCATGAAGGAAATTGCGGAACATCCTTCCAAATGGAAGGTGATGGTGATTAACTCCGAACAGTTGAAAATTTATGAGGAAATAACCGAAATGGAACAGGACCAATTTTTAAAAATGGTGGAAGAGAGTTCACAAATACCTATATCGTCGTCCTTTTCACAACAAATTAACGATGTGCTTTCATGGGAGTACAGTTATAAGGATGCAACATCCCATCGGTCAAAGCAATCCGTTTCGGAAATGAAAAGGCACCGGGAAATTGCTGATGAAAACAGCGGAACCGACCTGATTAAAAAGTTTAAAAGATCCACCTTGGACCGTCCGAGATTTATGCAGGAAAAATCATTAACTCCCGCCGAACGAGGGACTGCCCTGCATATGGTCATGCAGCATATCGATTTCACTCAAATAGTTACGGAACGCGTGATTGAAGAATTGCTCATATCGATGACGAAAAAGGAATTATTGACCGTTGAACAAATTGAAGTTATCCAGCCACATTTGATTGTTCAATTCTTTAATTCGGAACTAGGGAAACGATTGCAACGCTCGAAATATATAAAACGGGAAATTCCTTTTACGATGTCATTGCCAGCAAAGGAAGTTTATCCGGACTGGAAGGAAGAAAACGAGTCAATTTTTATTCAGGGTGTTATGGACTGTGTTTTTGAAGATGAAAAGGGGCTTGTACTGATTGATTATAAATCTGACACGATAACTGGACGCTTTAAAAATGGATTTGAGCAGGCCAAACCTGTGTTGGAGGATAGATACCGATTGCAAATCAATTTATATTCAAAAGCATTAGAGAAAATTTGGAAGCGCACTGTCGATGAACGCTATTTATTCTTCTTCGATGGAGCCCATCTATTAAAGATAGAATAAGAAAACAGCGGGAATGCTTGAAAATGCTTCCCGCTGTTTTTTAATTATTTCCCGATATTGGCTGGTCTATAAGGTTTGCATCTAGGGTACCAGTGCTACTTAAGCCATTATTCGTAACGATTATACCGCCTGTATTAAAAGATCCCGATCCCGTAAAAGATTTTGTGCTGTTTTTAGGGGAAATAAAGGCAGCATCTCCGAATTGGACAACCCCTCCGCTAACATTAACGATTTGGACGGGGCCAATTATTGCTGGCATTGAATAACCCCCTTTTAAATCATTATAATAATTTTTCAGCGTCTTTCTTCAATTGACGTATATGTTTCACCCTGGCTTCAAGCTGAACATGACAGGTGTTTCCTATATGGAGCACCGATGCAGCAGTGACCCCTATTAAATCGATTGAAGATACCTTAATAACTGGATTTAAATTATGTCGGTACATAAGAATATTTTCTTTTATTGGTGTAAAGGGAATTTCTTCGCTGAAAATAGAATACGCATCAAAACTGCCTTCGGTTCCAAAAAAGATTTCTTCTTCGCGCTGAACGGCAAGCGCTCTGGAAAAACTATTGACGAAAGTAGAATCGCCAATTTGAATAACGGCAGAAAATGACGCGATTTTTACATTTAATTGTTGAACGGATGATAATCTGCTTAACATTGAATTAACCTATTGGTGGCAAAGGTACAAATGGGCCAATGATGAGTGATTCAGCAGGGGTATCGAAGGTTGCTGCCAGTTGAATCGTTTCCGTATCCCCTACCATAATCATCGATGAGCTTGCTACCCCGAGAACCTTAATTGTTCCGATGCATACTTCTCGATTATAGACATGTAATTCCATTTTGATCATTCCTTTCGTACATCAGGAAGATTTTGGACGAATGCGGCAATTCCTTTTTCAATATCCGTTTTCAATTGCTGACAGATTTTTTGCTTATTTTCTTGTTCATTCTCGGGAAGGTGCTTCTGTATCGGTATATTTCTCCAATAGTGTTCAATTCTCTCTGGTAATTGTTTTTTTATATCCTCTTTAATAAATGAATAATATGAAGGATCAACCTGTTTATTGAAATTCTGCTCGCAGGAGGAGATGAGTTGATCAGCTTCAGTGTCAACATAGTGTAAAATTTCTTCCTCGACGTCCATTACGTTCCTCATTTTTTGCGCTGGGGTGAAGGGGGTAGTAACCGATTGATTTCCTACTGCAAAGTCTTCGATTCCCTGTAAGTCAGAAGGGTTCAAGCCGATATTAAGCGTTCCATCGAGTTTTTCTACCTTCAACTGGTCAAATTTATATTCAATTTTATCGACCGATATTGATGGTTTTGCTTTTAGGTCATTAATTTCCTTTAAAGCTTCCTCAAACAAATTCTCCAATCGCTTAATTCTCATTTCTTGTGACTCAATAAAGAGATGAAGCTTTTGAATATAATCGTAAAATTCAGTATACAATCCCTATCACCTCAGCTATCATTTTGGAATTCGGGAGATCATTATTTGAAGGGAACAGCAGGAGCCTTCTTTAAAGGGCTAGGCTCTGAAACCTTCTTCACTGCTCCGTTTCCAGAAGGTTTCTGCTCCACTGGACCGACTCCGGGCTTTGCGGGCGCAGGCGCTGGTTTGGTAAATCCTCCTGTATTGTACAGGTTTGAAGCTTGATTTATTATACCGGCGCTGCCAATTTGGAAAACGCTTGAGTTTGAAACCGAGCCAATTTTAATAAAATTGATTTGAATGGACTGCTGGATATAAAAATTCACAAATATCACCTTTTGGAGGAAATTTCACTATAAGTTAAACAACATTGGCTGATCTACGGTATCTAAGTCCGATGTGTTCGTGGAACTAACTTCGTTCCGAAGCACCAATGATTCCCCAGTATTAAATGAGCCAGCTCCTGCGAAGGTTTTCGCATTGGAGACAGGCATAATTTTGTAAACATCCCCAATATTGAAAACGGCGCTGCTTCCGATTGAAATCACCTGCGCTACTCCTACGATTGCCGGCATAACTTACACCCTTTTTATTGTTCTCTTGTATCGTATGTGTTTTTAATAAGATTGTGATTCATATGCCCATGAATTAATGAACTTAGAAAAAATGTCGTGAACAAAGGTAAACGATACTTTTCATCTATTCAATCCGCTATAATCTAGTTTAATGGTGAATTTTAATGGAGGATTTTAAATATGGATGGTCAACGAATAGAATTATTGGATGTCATACGCGGTTTTTCTTTATTGGGCATATTCTTCGTAAATATGCCATCCTTCCATTCCCCCAATTTATATATAAATCCGATGGACTGGTGGAACACGCCGATTGATCGAAGCCTAAATGCCATTATAGATGTTATGTTGCAGGCAAGTTGTTATCCATTATTTTCGCTTTTATTTGGCTATGGATTAGCTTCGATATACAAAAATTCCAAGAAGGAAAACTTGAATTTCAGCTTGATTGCTTCACGCCGTCTAGGTTTTCTTCTATTGATTGGGATTGCGCATGTCTTGTTCATATGGCATGGAGATATATTGATTTCATATGCGATTGTTGGCACAATTTCAGCCTTTCTGCTATCATGGCCAGCAGTCAAATTGCTAAGAACAGGAATCATAATGTATGTATTCCCGAATGTTTTGCTTGCTTGCCAATTCTTTTTTTTGAAAGGAAATAATAATAGAGTAAGTGGAGTGGATGAAGTTAAGAATTCTCTTAAGATTTATGCGCAAGGCACCTTTCATGACATTACCTTGCAGAGAATCCATGATTGGCAGATGGCGAATGATTCGCTCTCCTTTTTGCTTTTTTTCACAACAATCATGCCATTTATGCTAATAGGAATGGCTTTAGCTAAAACAAAATTTGCTGAACAACAGAGAATCAGGAAACGAAGTTTTTTCTATCTTTTTATACCTGCGTTATTGTTAAAATGTGTTCCATATTTTTTTGGATGGAATATCATGTCCCACTTTATCCAGGATATTTTTGGCGGCCCGCTGTTAGGTGCCTCGTATGCTTTTTTACTCTCCCTTTTATTGAAGAATCAATATTGTGCTGGAATTATAAAAGCGTTGGCTCCTGTCGGGAGAATGTCGTTAAGCAATTATTTATTTCAGTCGTTTGCATCCACACTCATTTTTTATCACTATGGTTTAGGACTGTACGGACAAGTTTCACTTGCAGAAGGGGACGTGCTCGTAGTTGCTCTTTTTATTGCACAAATGCTTTTTAGCCGTTATTGGATGGAAAGGCATACCTACGGTCCGATTGAATGGATATGGAGAAGTGTGACTTTTGTTAAAATCCCGAAATGGAGGAAATAAAACAGATAAATTGAACAGACTTCTTGTAGATAACAGAAAAAAATTGCCAGATTTTTAGTGAAAAGGAATGAAAAATGATCTTTTATCAGCAAATAAGTCAGCAAGCGACAGCAATCGTTGTTAATTTGGTATACATAGGAAAAATCAACTGAAAATGTATCGAAAAAACAGGTGTAAATACCTAGTTTAAATGCAAATAAATGATAAATTTGTTGGATATTCGATTTTTATGGAAAATATTATGATGAATGTAAGAGATCAGTCAGAAAATTAAAACTCTGAGTCTCGATAAAGGCAAAGCTGATGAAAATCAGTGACGCAAAACTACAGGGGCTAAGGCGCATTGCGCTACGCCAGCCAGTTACCGAAAGACAAGGGTGTTTCATCGTTGTGCAGCATAAGCTCATGACCCCCCCTTTCGGTAAAGGCGGGGTCATTTTTATTTGCTGGAGGTGATATGCTTGAAGCTCGTGAACAGATCCAACGGAGCGGATCTTGCAAACAATGTAGCGATGGCCGATACCTTTGTTAAGAGGTTAACAGGGCTGATGTTTACAAAAAGTTTGCCAAATGGACACGGCTTGTTGATTAAACCCTGCCAATCGATTCACACATTTTTCATGAACTATTCCATTGATGTTCTGTATTTAAGTGAAGAGTTGGAAGTTGTAGGCATGGACGAAACGGTAAGACCTGCAACCGTCGGGAAGTATCAGCGCAGAGCATACTCCGTTTTGGAACTACCCGCTGGAACCATACAAGTAACAGGAACAAAAGTAGGCCATTATTTATCTATTACTTACTAAAAGAAGAAAAGGGGTTTTACAAATGATGAACAAAATGAAAGCTTTATTCACTGAAGAACAAGGACAAGGCATGACAGAATATGGATTAGTATTGGGAATAATTGCTGTTGCAGTAGTCGGTGTTCTTGCGCTTTTACGTACTCAAATCCTTGATATGTTTACTTCTGTAACAACAGCTGTAACGAATCGTGGAAATTAATTCTTAATAAATAGGAAAAGGCAAAAGAAGTCCTTGCGTTTACGTAAACGTAGGGCTTTTTTTCTATCAAAACCATCCTTATGGAAAGGAAGTGCGGGGATGTGGACTAATTTTTTATTATTTTCTTTATTAACGATTTGTGTGTTTACAGATATTAAAGAAAGAAAAATCTATAATTCTATTCTTTTCCCTTTTTTATGCGCAGCCTGGATTCTTCATGTTGTGATAGCAGGGGAAACAGGGCTAAAAGAAACGTTGCTCGGAACAGCAGTTGGGTTATGCATCTTGCTAATCCCTTATTTGCTTGGAGGAATGGGTGCGGGTGATGTAAAGCTGCTCGCAGTTATTGGAGCAATAAAAGGGATGGATTTTGTTTTAATGGCTTCAGTTTACATGGCCTTTACCGGTGGAGGAATGGCGATCCTGATCCTGCTCTTTAGAAAAGGTGTCCGCGCAAGAATGATGCAAATAATGTACGTTTTACACGGTTTGCGAAATGGAGTGAAAACTCCGATGTTGAGTGAGAAAGAAGGTATTAAGACAACTTACCCTTATGGAATTGCCATTGCTCTCGGAGCAATTTTCCAGGCTATCAAGCTTAAAGGGATTACATTATGAGAAGAGACCAACGGGGGCAATCCATGGTTGAAACCGCTCTTTTATTGCCTGTTTTGCTGCTGCTTTTGGCTGGAATTATTGATTTTGGCAGACTTATGTATTCATATGCAACTCTTCATATGGCTGCACAGGAAACGGTCAGATTAGGAGCGCTTGGGAAAAATGACTCGGAGATCAACAGTTTTGCCCATCAGTATGTCCAATTGGAAAGTGCGTCGAGCATGAAGGTCGATATTTCACCACCTGATACCGCTCGACATCCAGGTGATTACGTAACAGTAAAACTGCATTATCCTTTTAAATTATATACTCCGCTCATTTCTGCGCTCATGCCCGCTCCATTTGAAATTGAAACGGAGTCGACGATCAGGGTCGAGTGAAGGGGGATTTCCTTTGAGTAGATTTTTTAAACGTTTTTTGCAAAATGAAAACGGCAATGCCATTCTATTTGTCGGCATTGCTCTTATGGGACTGCTCGGCATGGCAGGTTTGGCGATTGATGGCGGGCTAGTATACATGACGAAAACCTCTTTGCAAAAAACAGCCAACGCTGCAGTACTATCAGGGGCACAGGAACTGACGAATAACGATGATGAAGTAAGCAAAATTGTGCATACCATTCTGGACCACGACAACCAGTCCGATACATTAAAAAGCCTTCAGATTACTTCCGGAAGCAAAGTGGCGGTCGATTTGACAAAGTCTGTGAAGCTTTCTTTCGCAAGGCTTTTTGGTTTTGATCATATGGACGTCACGGTCCATTCTGCTGCAAGTCTTGGAAAACTCGGGCGTGCTGTCGGAGCCGCTCCATTGGGAATAGATGAAAGCATCCCGCTTGAATTCAATAAAATCTATCAATTGAAAACGGACTCTTCCGGCGTTGAGGCAGGGAACTTCGGAGTACTGGCTTTGGGAGGTCCCGGGGCCTCAACGTATGAAGATAATCTGCGCAATGGTTACCAAGAAGAAATCAAAATTGGCGACCTCATTAATACAGAGACTGGTAACATCGCGGGAAAAACACGCTCAGTTGTTCAGGAACGAATTAACGGTTGCCCGGAAAATCCGCGAAACATTTTTGACCGAAATTGTTCAAGAGTTATTCTTGTCCCGGTTTACAAGCCTTATAATTTTACCGGAAATCAAATGAAGCAAATTAAGATTACCGGGTTTGCCTATTTTTACATTACAGATCCCATGGATCCAAAGGATACTTCAATTAAGGGGATGTTTATCAGAAGAGCAGGCCTTGGGTATTACGATGAAGCAAGCAAGGATAAAGGTGCGTACAGCATTCGACTAACGGAGTAGGTGAAACAATTGCGATCAAAGATAGTTCTATTAATGGCCCTCTTCATGGGCGTGATAACGACCATTTTGTTTTTTAAATATATGCAGCAGTTTAATGCTGATAAGGTTTCCGTTTCGCACACGGTCCAGGTGGTAACAGCTAAAGAGCAGATTGATAAAAATGAAATCATTACAGCAGATAAACTTGTTCTGACAAATATTCCAGAGAAAAGTGTATTGCCAGACACACTAACTACGTTAAGCCAGGCAGAGGGAAAAATTGCTTCCTCGATGATTGCGAAAGGTGAAACAATTTTGGCACACCACATCATATCTGAAAATCAGGAGGATACGTATGTGTCCCGAAAGGTCAAAGAAGGGTACCGTGCAGTTTCAATCGGCGTGAA
>JAUZPT010000250.1 GCA_030705745.1 Bacillota bacterium
CGTCTACCGTATCAAAGCGATTGTCCACTGACTCGAAGCGTTCGTCTACCGTATCAAAGCGATTGTCCACTGACTCGAAGCGTCCATCTACAGCATCAAAGCGCTTGTCCACGGCATCGAATCGACTAACCATTCGATTCTCCATTTCTTTCAGCGCTTGTAAAATCATATTTCCCATTCTATCTCACCTCCTTTCCTTCATTATATTTGATATCAAAAAGCCTATCAATAAAATAAGATACTCATTTCAGTAACTTACAAACATAGTACTAGAACTTTTGGCACGTAGATTTATCTACAGAAAACAACAATTTCTTATAATAAATGCAAAATACTATGGAAGTTTAATAGGGGAATTTGTCGCTTTTACCTTTTTAGTCGTTTCTTATCGAGAACATTTTGTTCAAAATATCCCTTTGTTTCGGTAGTATAAAATTAATATTTTTATAGAGGGGAAAAAAATATGACACTATATTATATGAAAGAGATTTTCACTCCTTTAAAATTAGTTGGGATTAAAATATTCGTTAGCACAGAAGGCTATACTTTCATCAAATTCTGGAACATGCCTCGCAGAAGATTATTTGGATAGAGAAAATAAATAAGAATCAGTACTGCCTTATGAACAGAGGTATGTACATTATAATGTGGAGGCGTAAGGTTTGAGGAGCCAATATGATAAAAGGAAAAAGTGGCCTAAGATTGTTGGTCTGTTGCTTTTGTTTACCTTAATTTCCAGTGTGGGGTATGCATATTATATTTACAAATCGGTTTCGGATACAGTGGCCCACATGTATAAACCAATTATTCCCGAAGCTCCCGCGAAAAACGTCAATCAAGTATTGCCGTTTATGGACAAAACGCCTCAAACTCATGCAGCTACCACTACTAAAAAACCCTTCTCTATATTACTGCTAGGAGTCGATCAGCGGCCCGGAGACAGGGGGAGATCCGATTCAATCATCGTTCTTACTGTTAATCCTAATAAAAAATCAGTTAAAATGCTAAGTATTCCCCGTGATACCCGTACAACCATTATCGGCAAAGGAAAGGATGACAAAATCAACCACGCTTATGCTTTTGGCGGAGTCCAAATGTCGGTCAATACGGTTGAAAATTTCCTTGGTATCCCCATTCAGTACTACATGAAAATCAATATGGAAGGATTGCGAGATGTCGTCAATGCGATTGGAGGTGTAAAAGTACATAACGATTTAGATTTCACATCCGACGGTGTGCATTTTCCGATCGGAACGATTAATCTGAATGGAAAAAATGCACTGACCTATTCTCGAATGAGATACGAAGATCCCAATGGTGATTTCGGCCGTGAATCAAGACAGCGAAAAATTATTCAGGAGATTATTCATAAAGGTGCCAGCTTTTCTACATTAGCTAATTACAAAGATGTGCTTACAGCTATGGAAAAGAATATTCAAACAAACCTGACCTTTAACGAAATGGTAGATATCCAGAAAAATTATATTCTAGCGGGAGAACACATAGAGCAAGAGTTACTTAATGGAAATGGAACAAAAATAAATAAAATTTATTATTTCATCGTGTCTCCCCAAGAGAAGCAGCGAATGCACAATGAACTAATAAAACACTTGGAACTACAATAAAAGCACCCTTCAAGTCAAGAATGACAGTACAGGGTGCTTTTGTTATTTTACCGCACTTAATAATCCTGAAGCTTCCTCGATTACTTCCGCATGTGCTAGCTGGTTTTCTTCTGTTCTAGAACTATTTTAAGAAAGGAAAAAGTGGCTCATAGGGGCATATTTAAATTCCCTTCACCTATTGGCTTTTAAGGTCAATAGGGCGATAGATTTGACAAAACGAACCCATATTTCCTCATTTCCCTATTAATCCCAGCGTGATACAATTTATAAAAAGGAGGGCTGATTGATGGGGAAATTTGATGGATTGCTGCGCAGGCCAACAATAACTTTAGCTTTTTGCACTTTAAATAGGAGAATTCACACAAAAAGTTCAGTAAGAAAATCCCTTGGGATAAACACCCAGAGTCTCAAAAAAATACTTAGAATTACCTCCATTCAAGTCTCCGACCATGCCTTAGAGCGTTGGAATGAACGAGTTGGTCCAATTTATTCCAATGTGCAAGATTTAGAGTACTTACTGACATTTTTATTGAAAATGCCTCACCGGCTAAGCTGGCTTGCTCCATCCATCGGATTGATTGATTCCGAGATTTATTTTGTTGCAGATACGATCGGCCAAACTCTAGTCATCAAAACCTTTTATGGAAGAAGTTCGTTGCAGCCTTCTTTGAACCAATTTGAAGCTATGAAAAGATTTACTTATTATGAAGATGACCGGCTAGCTTTGACAATCCCGCGTCATATACTTGAAGAACAATCACCCCCACCGGTACCCATGGAGCTGGTGAAATTCTTTGGAAGAACAATTGAATATAGCCTGGAACATTATTTGATAAAAGATGGTTCTTGTTTTTTTCTAAAAACAAAAAAAGAGAAACTGCCAGAAGAAATCATGGAAATTGATATAACGGATCCTGAACAACCATTGTTAAATAGAAGTGTATTGTTTGTTTTGCACCGACTTGGACATGAAAAATTTGTACTTCAGCATCTAATGCACCATAAACCGGATGCACTCCAGAAAGCATTCAAAAAATATGAAGTAAAACGAGAATCTCGGCTAAAAGATCAAGCCCATTCCCCAACTATGTGACCTTCCACACAAAAATGATTAATTCTATCGGTGAATACTAGCACTCATTTAAGTACATTTCTTGAGTTAACACACTTGATTTTTTTCATTCCACAAATAAATTGATGCTCCGATTTTAGTTTAAAAGCCAGGCAAAAGCCTGGCTCAGTAATCAGTGATTGAAAATTCCATTTATCCATCCCATTCCCAATTACACCGCGATTCCTTCGATTCACCCGTCAGTTTTTATTAAACCCCTTCAAGGTTCACACTTTTCAATCCACCAGCCCCAAATAAAAAACCCCCTAACCAACAGAAACATCCAGATAATAGATGTCCTAGTCACTTTATCTTCTATTTAGGCAAAGCAAAGTGAAACACTTTGCGAAAAAATAAGTCTAATGTACATAACAAAAAAAATAGGAGGATCTATATGTTAAAAAATAAAATCATGATAATCGTTTTGGGTATTTCTCTTGCGCTTTTCGGATGGGGAGCAGTCGATAACCCAAAAGCGGATCAAACGAATGGTGCAACGCAGGCAAATAACAAGCATCCCCTTCAACCTTCAACCGAAAATTCAAATGCTGGATCGAGTCATTCTGCTGGAACATCAGCGAATCCCAGTACAACCGCTTCAAAACCAAATGCATCTCCCGTAACAAATACTCCAGCAAAGTACAGTAACATCAATACGAGCATGATCACCGCCGTTAGATTAGCCGATTTCAATACAGGCTGGGTCGGGGGCAATGGTTGGATCGCCAAAACTACCTCAAGAGGTAAAAATTGGAGTGTTGTTTATCAAGGAAACGGGACAGTACAACAATTAATGGCGCTAAACCATTCAGATGTATGGGCCACTTTGGACCAGGGAGGTAAAAATTGGAGGCTCCTGCATTCCACTGATGGGGGTCGGCACTGGCTGATAATCGGAACAATGCCAAATAAAGCTTTTCTTCATTTCACTTCAAAAACTACCGCTCTAAGTGGAAATGCTTTTTCACAGAATGGCGGGAAAACATGGCATACATTGCCTACTCCAAAAGGCCTCGTAGGTGACGTTTACTTTCACGATGTAAGAGATGGATGGGCAGTAACTCAAAATAATAATGTATTTTATGTAAAAAGAACGATAAATGGAGGGAAATCATGGAGCACCGTGATGTCCAAAAAGCTAGTCGAGCCACTGGCTGGTGCCATCCTCCGATCAGCCGGAACGAATGATAGTTGGGTTGAACTTATCGGCGGTACGGGAATGACGCAAACCTCATACTCCGTTTTCCACACCGCAGATGGTGGGAAGTCATGGAGGACGGTCATAGCCAATTCAACGGCAGGGGGCGGGCCAGCTCCCGGATTTAGCCTTGAGTATAATAATGGACCTCACAATAATGGGTCGAAACCTGGACCTCTTTATGTGGTAAATCCACAAGTAGCTTTCATGGGTGGATCATGCCCTGCCTGTGATAATCATCAGAATTCCGTTGGGTGGACGAAAAATGGAGGCAAAACATGGGTAAATAGCAAAGTGACATTATCAGGATACGGTGAGGCTTATTTAGCAATATCCGATGCGAATCATGGATGGTGGATCACAACTGAAAATACAAAACCAAGCGTAATGTATACCACTTCAGACGGCGGCGTTCACTGGAATCAAGCTCATATTTTTCGCTAAGAGAGCATTTTAAAGATAAGCTTTGTTAAATAGTAATCTCAATAAAGTGTTGTTTCCTTCAAAGTTGGCCGTGTGAAATTCGTTTTCTTATGAATTATGTTCGGGTTTCCCAAGATTTGTGGAAAAATGAATGTTTTCCCTTCAAATTTTGTGGCTTTTCATCATTTTCATTTGTTTTATCAACTGGTTTTCTAGTTTTTCAACCGGATTTTAAAATTTATCAACCGATATTTAAGATTTATCAACCGGTTTATTAAATTTATCAACCCTTTGTTAGTTTTGATGATGACTCATTCGTCGGTCTAATAAATGAGCTGATAACAACATCGTTTCATAACAAAACCTAGAGAAAAAAAGTGACAGGCACCATCCATTTTATTTCCAATTCAAAGGCGACTAGAACTCTTTTAGTTTAACGAAAAACCCTCTCCATAATAGGAGAGGGTTAACTTTGTTTAATTTACTACCTTTACTGTTGTATGGCCAATTACTAAATAGCCATTCCAGTAACAGCGAAACTCTAATTCTTGTTGACC
>JAUZPT010000251.1 GCA_030705745.1 Bacillota bacterium
AGCCAAATTCATTTTTCAATGGATTTGGCTTTTTTCATGAATCTTATTTCGCGTGTTTTGTTTTAAACCTTATTGTTAGATTATGTAAACTTCCCATTTCGACCATAATGCTGAAGAAACCACAAAAAAGGGGAGACATTATGGCAAATACAATTTATATTAAATTTCTTCGTCTTCCGCTTTTAGTACGGATATTGATGATTACGTTGGTCTTTGTCCTCTTGTTTGGCATAGCCATTCATTTGCTGGAGCCTGCCACCTTTCCGACGATTCATGATGGAATCTGGTGGGCAATCGTCACGGCTTCCACTGTTGGTTATGGTGATTTGGTTCCGCAAACACTGCCGGGTAGATTTGCCGCTGTCATTCTGATTTTACTCGGTGCCGGCTTTGTTTCTTCTTATTTTGTCACGCTGGCAGCATCTGCGGTTACGAAGCAAAACGCTTTTTCAGAAGGAAAACTCGCCTACAAGGGAAAAGGACATATTGTTATTGTTGGCTGGAATGAACGTTCGAGGGAACTGATCAAAAATCTTTCAAATGTTCACTATCCGAAAACGATACTATTAATTGATGAAACTCTGCAAACTAATCCGATTCAATCAAGATACGTTCATTACATCCAAGGGCGTCCTCATTTAGATGAAACCTTAATTAAAAGCAATATTTTTGATGCTGATAAAGTATTGATTACCGCTGACCAGGGCAATGAGGAAGTTCAGGCAGACATGAATAGCATCCTCACCCTTTTGGCGATAAAAGGCTTGTCACCAAAGACTGCGTGCATCGTTGAAATTCTGACCGCCGAGCAGGTGGTGAATGCGAATAGAGCTGGTGCCAATCTTATTTTGCAATCCAATCAATTGACAAGCATGTATATGATGAATTGCCTACTCTCACACAGAGCAAACCTTTTGCCTGAGTTATTGGAACTCCTTCAAGAAAATCGATTGCAGGAATTTTTATGCGAGGAGCAATGGTGGGGATTAATGTTTTTAAAAGTGGCAACAAACATGCTAGCAGATCAAAAAATTTTAATAGGCATTAAAAGAGGGGAGGAAATCCATCTTAATCCTCCCCAGGATTTATTGCTGAAAGAAAAGGATATTTTAATTTTAATTAAATAAGCAATGTCGCTTCGAGTTCCTTGATAACATCTTTCCCTGTTTCAAGGAATTCATCGGAAATGGAGGCATCCTTATCAACAGGCTCGGAAAATTGATTGAAGGAACCGGAGATACTTCCAACATTGGCATGGTCGTCGAGACCCCTTTGATATTTATGTGCTAATATAAAGGGCCTGCCGAGTTCAACGGTGCAATTATCAGCATCAAGCTGGCCATCCACCGATGTAAATGGCAGCCTGACAAATTCATAGCCAACCTCATCGTCCATTTTGAAATCAAAATACCCTTTGTCATAATCCCAATTTCCGCCTATATCATATCCAATCGGCTTTAATAATTGCTCAAGCTTATATAAGTCAAATTGTTTTCCTTCCACTTTTGATGGCAATTCAATCATGTCACAACCCCCTGCATGCTTTTCTAGTAGCATGCCCCAAAAGGTGATTTACATGAAAATGAAAATAGTGACAGGCACCATCCATTTATTTGGGAGGTGCCTGTCACCATTTTATTTTAAGCGTTTTTCCAATTCCGCTTTTTTCTCTTCAAATCCCGGCTTGCCCAGAAGTGCGAACATATTGACTTTATATGCTTCTACTCCCGGTTGGTCAAATGGATTTACTCCGAGTAAATAGCCGCTCATCGCACACGCTTTTTCAAAGAAATACACTAAATATCCAAACGTGTACTCATCAAGCTCAGGAATCGACACAATCAGGTTCGGAACACCACCGTCAGTGTGAGCGAGCATCGTACCTTCAAATGCTTTATTGTTCACAAAATCGATTGTTTCCCCTGCCAAATAATTCAAGCCATCAAGATCGTTTTCAACTGCTTCAATACTCAATTCATGGCGCGGTTTTTCCACCTTGATAATCGTTTCGAACAAATCACGACGTCCTTCTTGTACGTATTGCCCTAAAGAATGCAGGTCAGTCGAGAAATTCGCTGACGAAGGGAAAATTCCTTTTTGGTCCTTTCCTTCACTTTCACCAAACAATTGCTTCCACCATTCAGAAAAATATTGAAGGCCTGGTTCATAATTGATAAGCATTTCAATCGTTTTGCCTTTATTGTAAAGTGCATTTCTTACAGCAGCATATTGATAAGCCGCATTTTCTTCCAATTCAGAGTGGCCGAAATCCTCACTCGCCTTGGCAGCACCCTTCATCATGTCTTCGATATTTGCTCCGCAAACGGCAATCGGCAATAGTCCAACAGCTGTTAAAACTGAATAGCGGCCACCCACATCATCTGGGATGACAAAGGTTTCATATCCTTCTTCATCGGCCAGCGTTTTTAAAGCGCCCCTTGCTTTGTCCGTAGTAGCATAAATACGTTTGCGCGCTTCTTCCAGCCCATACTTTTCTTCAAGAAGTTTGCGGAATAGGCGGAATGCAATGGCAGGCTCCGTCGTTGTGCCAGACTTGGAAATTACATTGATGGAGAAGTCTTTTCCTTCAAGAAGATCCATTAAGTCCTTCATATAGCTTGAGCTAATGTTATTTCCGGCAAAAATCACCTGAGGCGTTTTACGCTTTTCTTTTGAAAGAGAATTGTAAAAACTGTGTCCGAGCGCCTCAATCGCGGCACGTGCGCCTAAATAAGAACCGCCAATGCCAATCACAATCAAAAGGTCTGAGTCAGATTTAATTTTTTCTGCAGATTTTTGAATGCGGGCAAATTCCTCTTTATCATATTCTGTTGGCAGGTCAATCCATCCCAAAAAATCACTGCCTGCTCCTGTCTTTTCATGTAAAGAATGATGGGCCACTTTAACGGCATCGCGTAAATAGATAAGTTCATGTTCCCCGAAGAATGTCAGGGCCTTTGAGTAATCAAAACGAACATGTGTCATGTATGATCCTCCATTAATTTATTTTCACTACCCACTTTATCGAAAGATGGAAGGATTATCAAGGAAGTACATTCGATGTAAGCGTGTCCAATTGTGATATTTTTTTAAATTTGTTAAAAAAGGCCCGGACATGATAGCCCGGGCCAACCCTTTTTATAATGACGCGCGTAAAATGGCCATTACATCGTCTCTGTTCAATTTTTTAAAATTGCCGAATTCACCATTTGCCATGGCACGATCGGCCATTAAATCAATTTTGCTATCATCGATTTGATAATCGGCAAGGCGTGTAGGTGCACCTAAGCTTGACCAGAATTCGCGAATTTTTTCAATTCCTTCAAGTCCTACTTCCTCGTCCGTTTTACCGGTTGGATCTACGCCAAACACTCTAACCGCCAATTGCTTGAAGCGCGCCGGATTTTCCTTCAGGGTATGCTTCATCCAATTAGGGAAAAGGATTGCAAGGCCACCTGCATGCGGAATGTCGTATACAGCTGAAACGGCATGTTCAATATTATGTGTTGCCCAATCCCCACGGTAACCCATTTGCAGCATTCCATTTAAGGCGATCGTTCCATTGTAGAGGATCGTTTCACGATATTCGAAATTCTCAAGATCATTTATCAGCTTTGGAGCTGTTTCAATTACTGTCGTCAGTACGCCCTCACACATACGATCCTGAAGCGGCGTATTTTTCACCTGGTGGAAGTATTGCTCAAACACATGAGTCATCATATCGACCATTCCATAAATTGTGTGATCCTTAGGCACGGTGAACGTATTGGCCGGATCAAGGATAGAGAACTTTGGAAAAACTGCCGGGCTTCCCCAACCGTATTTCTCACTCGTTTCCCAATTAGTTATAACAGAACCTGAATTCATCTCAGAGCCTGTTGCAGCAAGAGTTAATACTGTACCGAACGGGAGCGCTTCAGTAGCAGCTGCCTTTTTAATAACCAAATCCCATGCATCGCCGTCATATTTGGCACCAGCAGCAATTAATTTTGTGCAATCGATAACACTGCCGCCTCCAACTGCCAAAATAAAGTCAATTTTTTCCGACTTGCAAAGTTCCACGCCTTTTCGTGCTGTCGTAATTCGTGGATTAGGCTCTACGCCTGCAAGTTCGGTTACAGTAACATCCATTGCATTAAGAACATCCATTACTTGATCATATAGTCCACTGCGCTTAATGCTGCCGCCGCCATAAACAAGAAGCACATTTTTACCGTATTGAGGAATTTCCGTCTTTAAGTGATCTAGTTGATCTTTTCCAAAAATTAGTTTTGTCGGATTATAATATGTAAAGCTTTGCATCGTGATCAACCTCCATTTTTTTGTACATTGTTTATTATTAATCATTCTTTCCACTTTTGCAAAGAACACGATTCGAATGTTATTGTTAAAATTTTCAAAGCAGACATTATGAATAGTTAAGCTAAACAATTCGCATTCTATTACTGAATCCATCTACTAAGGAGGAAAAATCATGAGTGCTATTCAGCGCATTGCACTAGCTCTTACCATTATCGGTGCAATCAACTGGGGCTTAATCGGATTCTTTAAATTTGACCTTGTCTCCAGCATCTTCGGTGGCCAAGGTTCAGCTCTTTCCCGAATCATTTTTGGTCTCGTGGGTATTGCCGGTCTCATAAATTTGGGCCTTCTTTTCAAGCCAAATGAGGAACTTGAAAGAGGAAGGGAACCAGAAACTCGACCAATCCGATAATATAAGAAAAGTGCAAGCACCCGTTTTGCGTGAGCTTGCAATATTATTAACATTAAAAAATCCTTGCATCAAATTGATGCAAGGATTTTTTGCTCCTTTAGACCCAGCCTCTCAAGCGGGAGGCTTCTGACATTTTACGCACTCCAACCATATATGCCGCCAATCGCATATTTACATTCCGTGATTGAGCTG
>JAUZPT010000252.1 GCA_030705745.1 Bacillota bacterium
CGAGTGTTATCGTAACACGGATAAGAAGGGGTGTCAACGAAAATGCGACATTTTTTTACAGGCTTTTAAGTGAGCTTAAAAGCCTGTGAAACGAATGTTTCACACGAATGAACAAAAAACACCTTATCAACAAAAATGATTAAAAGAGCCTTTTCAAAAGAAATACATTGCAAACATTACACTTTAGCAGTCAAAGATGTCTTCCCCGTAGCCGCTTCAATGGCTTCTTCAAGATCTTCAATCAAGTCGTCAGCGTTTTCGATCCCGATAGATAGACGAATCAAATCCTCAGATACACCCGCAGCTTTCAAACCTTCTTCATCGAGCTGCTGATGCGTCGTGCTTGCCGGATGAATAATTAGGCTTTTGGCATCACCCACATTTGCTACATGAGCCCAAAGCGTAATATTATTTATGAGTTTGGCACCCGCTTCCCTTCCTCCCGTGATACCGAACACGATAACAGCACGTGCACCTTTAGGGAAGTATTTTTCAGCCAGAGCGTTGTCAGGATGCGTGGCGTGCCCCGGGTACGATACCCACTCGACAGCGGGATGGTGAACGAGGTAATCGACGACTTTTTTCGTATTGGCAATATGTTCTTTCATCCTGACATGTAGTGTTTCCAGCCCAAGCGTAAATTGAAAAGCATTTTGCGGGCTTAACGACGGACCCAAATCCCGCAAAAGCTGGACGCGTGCTTTCACAATATACGCAACTGCCCCCAACGCTTCCGCATAAACAAGATTGTGATAGCTTGGATCGGGCTTTGTAAATCCGGGAAACTTCGAAGAATTCCAATCGAATGTACCTCCATCTACAATGACCCCGCCGAGTGTTGTTCCGTTGCCGAGAAGCCATTTTGTAGCTGAATGGACAACAATGTCGGCACCGTATTCAATTGGCTTGCACAAATACGGCGTTGCAAACGTATTATCGACAATGAGCGGAATGCCTGCTTCATGCGCAATCGCGGCCGTTTTTTCGATATCTAGTACCCGCAGGCTCGGATTTCCGATCGTTTCGGCAAATACAGCTTTCGTTTTATGTGTGATGGCTGCACGGATATTTTCAGGGTTTTCCGGGTCGACCAGTTTCACCGTGATTCCGTATTTCGGAAGTGTGGTTGTAAATAAGTTATAGGTTCCTCCATACAAATTTGAAGCAGAAACGATTTCATCTCCCGCCTCAGCAATGTTTAAAATGGCAAGCGTAATGGCAGCCATTCCACTCGCAACGGCAAGCGCTCCAACTCCCCCTTCAAGTAGTGCAACCCTCTCTTCGAATACTGTAACGGTCGGATTATGGATTCTCGTATAAATATAGCCAGATTCCTTTAATGCAAACAGATTGGCAGCATGCTCGGTATTTTTGAATTGATAAGCGTTGTTTTGATAAATAGGAACAGCACGTGCTCCTGTTACCGGATCAGGAGTTAGTCCACCGTGTACACTTAATGTTTCAAATCGATAGTTTTTTGGTTTTTCCGTCATTATTTCTTCCTCCTAATAAAAATTGTTTTTTTAACAACGAAACCCCCTCTTCAACAAGAAGAGGGGGTTTCTCTTCTTATCTTCCAGAGCAAAATAAGCTCTGCTGGATTTAGCACCGTGTATTAAACCGGTTGCCGGGCATCGTTGGGCCAGTCCCTCCGCCACTCTTGATAAGAGTAATTATGAAATTGATTGTAATTAATTAAATATTTAAAAAAATCTTATAACATAGGTATATTTACGTCAAGTTATTTTTTCGAAAAATCTGACTTTTATATAAACTGTGTTCTTTTTATTTCTATGCTCGTCAAAAAGAAAATAGATTCTAGTTTTAAAAGGTTTCTAAAAGATGCTTTTATCTCCAGGCGCCCCTGATCAACTAAATTTCTTAGCTTGTTGTTTCCAGTAAGTAACTCCTGAAAAGCATCGAACTTGCCGATAATGATAAATTTTTCTGCAGTTATTTCATTTGCATAAATATGATCCAATTCGATTACATATACCTCATTTTCTATTTTATATAAAATAGATATTTCCGGTGAATCTCGAAACAATTCTATTAAATGCTTTTTTCCTTTCACTGTCTCATTAAAGGCTCGAACTATTTCCTCCATGCTTCATCACTCCGATTTGCTCTCTCGTACCATTTAATTCCGCAAATCAGCATGGAATCCTTCTTCTTTAGTTCGACATTCCTTTCAACAAGAGAAAAGCAGTTTTCGACACACGCAAACATTTCCCAAAAAAGTCGACAAAAAAAAACAGATAATATGCGTCTGTTTTAGGTGAGTGTCGATTTAATTTTATCCAAGAGGAACGGAACAGAATGGAACGCGTAAATCATGTCGAGGACCTCTCCGTCTCGGATGAGCACAAGACAGGGCACGCTTTCGATAGTAAGGTCTTTGGCAATTTCGGGAACAAAATTCAAATTAAGCTTGCCAATGACCAACTTACGGTCGATTTCCGCTACGACCATCAGCATTTTCGAAGCGACCATGCACGTACCGCACATGGGAGTATAAAAATAAACCGCACCCGTTGATTTCTCCTCCAAAAAAGAAAGATAATTTTCCTTTGACCATTCGTTCATTACGTGTTCAACCCATTTCCAAGTATTCAGAGTGCACATCAATATTTGCACCCAATAAAACCGTTGCAAGATGCTGCCTCGGAGCAGTAGCAACTTCGCGATACATCTTATCAATATAAATATGAGCTGCTTCGGGAAACTCACGCTTAAATTGCTTACGCAGCTTTTCACCAGCATCGTCAGCGTCTACCAAAATATAGACTTCTTTATCTTCAAGAAAATCGATTAATTCATCAAGCTTTGATGTACTGATCGTTCCGTTTGTGCAAATTATTTCAACTGGTTCTTTCACAATATTTTTGACTTTCCTTTTATCCGAAGTACCTTCGACAATGATAACCTTGTCAACATACGCATCATTCATAAAAATCACCCATTAATTAGTAGTTGGATTATCTTGAGCTTCCCCTTGAATCCAAGGGGCGTGTTATGCTACCTTATTCTGCCTTTTATGAATGTGGAACGGCTTCCTTATGTGTATGTTTAATATAACATTGTTGAATACTTTCGTGTAGCAGATTGCTTTGTCCATTTTTTAACCTTTGCTTGCCTTTTCTTAACACCAGCCGCCTTCATCACAATCCGTATAGCGGGCATCCCTGCCTTCTTTTACTATTATCTTTCCCAGCTTGGAAAAAGGTAAAATGGGAATTAAAAGAAAAAAGGCATCTGAACGAATGTCCAGATGCCTTTTTTATTTTTAGTCTTCCTTGATCATTTCTTCATATTGCTCTGCTGTCATCAGTTTGTCTATTTCATTGCTGTCTGATGGTTCAATGACGATCATCCATGCTTTTTCATATGGAGATTCGTTAACGAATTCCGGACTGTCACTTAAATCTTCATTAATTTCTACTACTTTGCCGCTAATCGGTGCATAAAGTTCAGAAACAGTTTTAACAGACTCGACACTGCCAAAAGGCTCATCAGCTGTTACTTCATCGCCAACCTCAGGCAACTCGACGAAAACGATATCTCCCAATTCTGATTGTGCGAAATGAGTAATTCCGACGCGCACATGCTCGCCTTCAACCTTTACCCACTCATGCTCTTCTGAATAACGCAATTCCTTAGGTGTACTCATTGATATCCCTCCACTGTTCTTTTAAAATCTATCATTCATAATTATCGATAGCCCAAGCGTAAATGAAAAAGGAGCTTGGGAAGCGAAATGAAAGATCTTTACCACTTGGCTTCATATTCCTCTTCTTTAAAACCAATCGCCACTTGTTTACCATCTGTCAAAAGTGGACGCTTAATCAGCATTCCATCAGAAGCGAGCAATTCAAATAGCTCTTCTTCAGAAGAAGTGCCCACACGGTCTTTTATTCCCATTTCACGGTATTTTTGTCCGCTAGTATTGAAAAACTTTTTTACTTCAAGCCCACTTAGTTGATGCATCTTTTTCAATTCATCAGCAGAAGGGGGATTTTCAACAATATGTATTTCGTTATAGGACAGATGATGATCATCAAGCCACTTTTTAGCTTTTCTGCATGTACCGCATTTCGGGTACCAGTAAAAAGTTAATGCCAAATTTTCCACCTTCTCTAATTGCCTGAATCGGCTTTTCTTGCTCTTCAATTGAATAGTACCATATCAGAAAGTAAATTCCTAACAAAAGAAAATGAATCTTTGGCAGAATAGATAATTTTCTTTATATAATTATTACTTCTACAATCTTTATTCAATTCCTTCTTAAATATTTATATAAAGTCGCACAAAACAACAAGAGGCTGAACTCAAAAGCAAAGAGTCAGCCTCCAAATCGATTTTTTTCAATAGAAGATGCTAACTTCCTTGAAATAAAATTAAACGATGAATTTTTCCGCTTCAATCAACCTATTCGCTGCTTCACGTTTCTTGGCAATAACATTGATTGGTGTGTATCGTGTTAACTTTCTTAATGCGGAGATCAACATGCGAAGTGAATCTCCCTCTTCAATCGCTACCAATGTCTCTTTTGCGTGCTGCTCAATTTCGATAAACGCTTCCTGGCAGAAGATTTGTGTATACAGTAACTTTTGGCTGCACTTCTCAAGTCCTGCTTTTTGAATCGCTTTCTCTGTACGTAGGACAGCTGCTTCCATTGCATAGACGTTTGAAACGATGTCAGCAATATTGACTAGGATTTCTTGTTCCTTATCAAGCGCTTGTCCAAATTTTTGAGCTGCAAGGCCCGCAGCTAATAATCCTATTTTTTTCGCATTGGCCACAAGGTGTTTTTCCTGAGCGAGCGGCTCATCGCCCGGTTCTTCAGGCATCATCATCATGAGCTCTTCCTGTAGCGTTTGCGCTTTTTGGAATAAAGGAAG
>JAUZPT010000253.1 GCA_030705745.1 Bacillota bacterium
AAATATTTGGCTAAAAAAGCAATCATCGCTAATTTCATGAACTCTGAAGGCTGAATCGAAAACGCACCTACACCGATCCAACTTCTCGAACCATTTCGCACGTTCCCCACTCCGGGAATAAGAACAAGCAAAAGTAAAGCAAAACAAACGATTAATATGACCTTCGACCAGGAGCGCCATGTCCAATAATTGATATTCATCACAAAAAACATGGCTACGATTCCAACTCCAGCAAAAAGCATTTGCCTTTTGGCAAAGAAAAATGCGTCATGGAATTTATAATCCGCCCATACTGCACTCGCGCTGTAAACCATGATCAGGCCGAGAGCCAAAAGTGTAAATGTTGCAATCAATAAAATCAAATCAGGAGTCGTTTTTTTTGTAGGCACATCCACACACCTCAACCGCAAGTTTTAAGGCTGCCTCAGTACCACATGGACAAGCCCTTACTTAAGTTTATTCACCGCTCCTGTAAAAATGTCTCCCCTTACTTCAAAAGTTTTGTACTGATCCCAGCTGGCACACGCAGGGGATAACAATATTACATCACCTTGGCTTGATAAAGCATATGCTTCAGGTACAGCTATTTCAACATTATCGACCCGCTTTATCATTTTTATTCCTGCTTCCCTGCCAACGCGTTCAATCTTATCTGCCGTCTGCCCAAATGTGATTAAGGCCTTTACATTTTTCAGGTAAGGAATTAACTCGTCAAATTCATTTCCCCGGTCAAGGCCTCCCGCCAAAAGTACAATGGGCTGTTTGAAGGCAGCAAGGGCATTAACGGTTGCCAGGATATTGGTCGCTTTCGAATCATTATAAAATTTTCTTCCGTCCAATTCGCCAACAAACTGCAACCGGTGTTTTACTCCGCTAAAGGTTTGCAATACATTTTGAATGGCATCGTTTTCTACACCAGTAAGTTTGGCTGCAGCCATTGCTGACAAAATATTTTCCAAATTATGCGCTCCCGGTAGCATGATTTTGTCCATTTCCATCACTCGCTGGCCATTGAAACAAATCCAACCATTTTCTGTATACGCACCTGTTTCTAGCTTTCTTTTTGCTGAAAAAGGGATGATGGTTGCCTTTGATTTGCGTGCGATTTCCATTACTTCATCCTGTTCAGCATTGACAATTAAATATTCAGTACTTGTTTGATTTCCTGTAATATTTGCCTTTGCATCAAAATATTCACTTCTTGTTCCATGATAATCCAAATGGGCATCGTACAGGTTTGTTATAATCGCAATCCGTGGATTAAACGTCTCAATGCCCATCAATTGGAAGGAAGATAGTTCGATTACAATTGTATCTTCTTCAGTCGCTTTCTGTGCTACACCTGATGCAACCGTTCCAATATTCCCTGCAATCAGTGGACTTTTCCCACCACTTTTAAGCATTTCGTGAACGAGTGTCGTAGTGGTCGTTTTACCATTTGTACCTGTAATTGCAATAAATGGTGCTTCAGAAATTTGGTAGGCCAGTTCCACCTCTGTAATAACCGGTATCCCCATCTCTAGAGCACCTCTAATCATCGGGTTATGATAAGGTATACCAGGATTTTTTACGATTAACTCAAAGCCTTCATCCAATAATTCGATCGGATGCTCTCCGCAAATCACTTTTATTCCTTGTTCCAATAGCCCTTGTGCCTCTGGATTTTCAGATAAAGGTTTTTGATCATTCACCGTAACAAAAGCACCCAGCTTATGTAATAGTGATGCTGCAGTAACCCCACTTTTTGCTAAACCAAGGACAAGAATTTTCTTATGATGATACGTAGTAATAAGTTTCATTTACATCCACACCTCGATATAGATTCCAAGTATCGCTAGCAACAATCCAACACTCCAAAAAGTAACAACAACGCGCCATTCCGACCAACCAATCAATTCATAGTGATGATGAAGAGGGCTCATCCGAAAAATCCTTTTGCCCGTTGTTTTAAAAGAAATAACCTGCAATATGACCGAGAGTGTTTCAATGACAAACACTCCGCCAATGATGATGAGCAAAATTTCCAATTTAGTCAGAATTGCGATGGCCGCTAACGCTCCGCCCAAAGCAAGCGATCCTGTATCGCCCATAAATACCTTTGCAGGATGTG
Source organism: Bacillota bacterium (assembly GCA_030705745.1). Classification (GTDB taxonomy): domain Bacteria; phylum Bacillota; class Bacilli; order Bacillales; family Cytobacillaceae; genus Neobacillus_A. The sequence continues at coordinate 2,111 of JAUZPT010000253.1, forward strand.
CATTAAAAACAAGAAATCCAAGTACAGCTCCAACGACCGCAACAGAAAATATTGCAATTTCGAATTGTCCCTGATTCCAGGCAAGCACCCCATACGCTCCAAAAGCGATGGCAGCCGTACCGGAAAGTAAGCCATCCAATCCATCCGTCAAATTTACTGCATTTGAAAATCCAACAAGCCAAAAAGTGATAAAAATCACGAAAAACCAGCCTAAATCAAATGTGGAATGCGAAAAAGGAATTTTAATTTCCGTTGTAAACCCACTTCGTTTATAAATTAAATAAAAAATTACAGAAATTATAATTTGTCCCAATAATTTTTGTCTTGATGTCAAACCAAGATTTCTTTTCATTACAACTTTAATGAAATCATCGAGAAAACCAAGCAATCCAAACCCGAACGTGACAAGGATCAACAAATACGTTTTGACAGTTGGCTCCGCAATTTTCGTTCGTATGGTTATAGCGGTAATGATAATTGAAAATAAAATCATCAGACCACCCATTGTCGGTGTGCCTGATTTTTTTAGATGTGATTGAGGTCCCTCTTCACGAATGCTCTGCCCAAATTTCAATTTTCTTAAGAAGGGAATAAAAATGGGAGAAAGTAAAACTGTGATTAAAAATGCCATAACGATTGTGAAGAAAATAACTTGCTCCTGCATGTTATCCCCTCCTTTCCATGCGGTTTGTTACGATCTTTACTTCTACTTTTACACGCATTACAGCTATATCATATGTTTCTTTGTTTTTATTAAGACGTTCCATATCTAAAAAAAGAATGCTCGTATTATCCATGCTTTTATTCATTTCTCCCTTTTAATATTTCAAGCATGAAGAATGTCTCCATGCCAATAAATCGAAATTACCTTTTTTCAATTGCTTCTTTTGCCACGATCCGATCATCAAAATCAGTGACTTTGGATCCGATGATTTGATATGTCTCATGCCCTTTTCCTGCAATTAAGACGACGTCTCCTTCAGAGGCTTTCCCGATGGCATATTCTATTGCCTCTCTTCTGTCGGGAATCAGGATATACTTCTCTCCAATAGCGCCCTTTTCCATTTCATGCAAAATATCAATTGGATCTTCGCTTCTTGGATTATCAGCAGTGAAAATTGGATCAGTAGCATATTTGCACGAAATTCCCGCCATAAGTGGACGCTTTGTCCTGTCTCGGTCCCCTCCGCATCCAACTACAACAAAAATTTTATTTTTTGCAAACTGTACAATTGTTTTTAACACATTTTCAAGGCTGTCAGGTGTATGTGCATAATCAACAATTACTGTGAAATCCTGGCCCGCTGTGACTAATTCAAAGCGACCCGACACTCCTGAAACAGTTTCAATGGAAGATATGATTTGTGAAACGGGAATTCCTGAAGCAAGAGCTGCACCAATGCTAGCCAACACATTGTATACGCTGAATTTGCCAATTAGCTGCATGCTAACCGGGTAACGACCATCGGGAATCACCAAATCAAAGCTTGTTCCAAAGGAATTCATTTGGATGTTCTCAGCTTGTATGTCAGCAGTTGAATCAATTGCATACGTGATTATATGGGCAGCCGTACCTTTTTTATATCCTTCAGAAGCTGGGTCATCTGCATTAAGGATCGCAAATTTCGGACTGTTAACCTGAAATGTATTGCCAAGCTGGGAAAATAGTAATCCTTTTGAATGCTTATATTCTTCCATTGTATGATGATAATCCAAGTGATCCTGTGTCAAATTGGTAAAGACCGCAATATCAAAATCACTGCCATGAACTCTTCCTAGATCCAAAGCGTGGGAAGATACTTCCATAACGACTGAATCGATTTCTTCATCCACCATTTGTTTAAACGTTTTTTGTAATGTGAGGCTTTCAGGGGTGGTATTTTTCGTTTCAAGCGTTCTGTCCCCAATTTTCGTGTACATCGTACCAATTAATCCAGTTTTCTTTCCTGTATCTGCAAGTATTTTTTCTATTAAATGGCTGACAGTTGTTTTACCGTTTGTACCCGTAATTCCGATTAATTGAAAGCGGCGGCTCGGCTGTTCATAAAACGCGTCTGCCAAAACAGCCATCGCCCTGCTCGTATCCTTAACTATAATAACAGGTACATTCAGTGGAAGCGGTCTTTCTGAAAGTACGGCTACAGCTCCGTTTTCCACTGCATTCACAGCAAAGTCATGACCATCCACGGTGTAACCTTTTATGCAAATAAATAAGCTTCCGGTACGAACTTTCCTGTTATCATTTTCAATTGACGCTATTTCAGGGTTAATTCCATTAAAGGGCCTCAAAAGATGTAAGTGCGCAAGTAACTTATGTAATTTCATTTCCATTCAATCCTCTCATCAGTAAAACATGGCGTTATTATTTTACATGATATTGTATTAATAAGCTATGTAATCACTAAAATGTAATAAAAAAAGCTCCAATCACGCTTCAGAATAAAAATAATAATGTTTTGTGCTTTATTTTAAATTTACCTCTTAACAAAGGAAAGTGGGCGGTACGATACCCCGTCCGCCCCTTGATCCTCTTTTATTTCCCCTTGCCAAAATAAATTCTGATTGTCGTGCCTTCCTTTACACGAACCCCTGCTTCAGGGGATTGCCTCACAACAATATCTCCCTCTCCGCTTGCATCAACCTTTAACTTGGAAATCTTTTTTAAGACATCTTTTTTCTTCATTCCAATCAAATTTGGAAGCTTCACCATCGGAATATCGTCCCATTTTGGCTTCTTTTCAATTTGCTGGTTTCTCGGCTGTACGCCAAGCGCTCTTA
>JAUZPT010000254.1 GCA_030705745.1 Bacillota bacterium
ATTTCTCCACGTGTCATTCCTGGCATGAAAAACGGCATCCATCACGTAACAGGCGTTGAGCATGATGAAACAGGCAAACCGTCTGAATCAGCTGCAAACCGCAATGCGCAAATGGATAAGCGTTTCCGTAAAGTTGAAAACATCCGTTTTGATACACCGGTATACAAAAATGCTCCACATGAAGAAGCAGACGTCTTGTTCGTGGGCTTCAACTCGACAAGAGGTGCAATCGAAGAAGCAATGCTTCGCCTTGAAAAGGATGGCTTAAAAGTCAATCATGCGCATGTTCGCTTGATTCACCCGTTCCCGACGGATGAAATGCTTCCGCTTGTCCGTTCTGCGAAAAAAGTAGTCGTTGTTGAAAACAATGCTACTGGCCAATTGGCTAATATTTTGAAAATGAATGTTGGACATGCTGAGAAAGTGCATAAGCACCTTAAGTATGACGGCAATCCATTCCTGCCTCATGAAGTTTATTCAAAATGTAAGGAGTTGTTCTAAATGGCAACTTTCAAAGAGTTTCGCAATAACGTAAAACCGAACTGGTGCCCAGGCTGTGGAGACTTCTCAGTACAGGCAGCGATTCAGCGTGCGGCTGCAAATGTCGGCCTAGAGCCTGAAAACTTGGCAGTAATTTCCGGAATCGGCTGTTCAGGACGTATTTCCGGTTACATTAATTCATACGGATTCCATAGCATCCATGGCCGTTCACTTCCAATCGCACAAGGTGTGAAAATGGCGAACCGTGATTTAACGGTTATCGCTTCAGGCGGAGACGGGGATGGATTTGCAATCGGTATGGGACATACGATCCATTCGATTCGCAGAAATATCGACATTACGTATATCGTAATGGATAATCAAATCTATGGTTTGACAAAAGGCCAGACATCACCACGTTCGGCTGCAGGTTTTAAAACGAAGTCAACTCCGCTTGGATCAATTGAACAGGCGATTTCACCAATGGAACTGGCTCTTTCTGCTGGAGCAACTTTTGTGGCTCAAAGTTTTTCAACAGACTTGAAAGATCTTACAGCTTTGATTGAAGCTGGAATTAACCATAAAGGTTTCTCGCTCATCAATGTTTTCAGTCCTTGTGTTACGTATAACAAAGTAAACACATATGACTGGTTTAAAGAAAACTTAACAAAGCTTAGCGATATCGAAGGCTACGATTCCTCAAGCCGTGAAATGGCCATGCAAACATTGATGAAGCATGACGGTCTTGTAACAGGATTAATCTATCAAGATACGGAGCGCAAATCTTATCAGGAATTACTTTCTGGGTTTGCTGAAACTCCACTATCACAAGCAGATTTAAACCTTGATGAAGAACACTTTAATAAATTAGTTGCCGAGTTTATGTAATATGAATCCCGCGAGTATCCATCTCGCGGGATTTTTAAAATGTAATAGAGTGATGGAATTCACTTTTTTTAAAAAAAATATCGTTTAAAATAATGTTCTATATATGACCAAATAGTTTAATTTATAAGAGGTCCGTACATACGAGGTATTTAGGATTGTCTATTGTTTTGAGGGCGTAGAACATTTATACTATAATAATGTGCAGCAGTTAATGCTTGCTTTTACTAAAAGTAGCAAGAATATTTTTTTGAAATTTAATAGATAAATACTGAGGTATAGATGCCGAGAAAGGGGCTATAACGGTATGAATGAAGAACAACGTTTAGAGAGTCAGAAAGTAGAAAATGCTAATTCTTCGGACAAAAAATCCGCAAAGGATTACAGCAAATATTTTGAATCAGTGGTCACTGCTCCATCTTTAAAAGATGCCAAGCAGCGTGGCAAAGAAGAAGTAAAATACCATAATGATTTTGCGATTCCTGAGGAATTCCGAGGCATGGGTAACGGCCGTAAATTCTATATTAGGACATATGGCTGCCAGATGAATGAGCACGATACCGAGGTCATGGCAGGCATATTTATGGCGCTTGGCTATGAGCCGACTGATCGGACGGAAGAGGCGCATGTAATTTTGCTTAACACCTGTGCCATCCGTGAAAATGCGGAAAACAAAGTGTTTGGCGAATTGGGACATCTAAAGCACTTGAAAGTGGAGAAGCCTGACCTTTTGATCGGGGTATGCGGCTGCATGTCTCAGGAAGAATCGGTGGTTAATAAAATCCTAAAGACCTATAACCAGGTTGACATGATTTTCGGTACGCACAATATCCATCGTCTCCCGAATATTTTGAAAGAAGCGTATATGTCGAAAGAAATGGTCATTGAAGTGTGGTCCAAGGAAGGCGACGTCATCGAAAACCTTCCAAAAGTGCGCCGTGGCAATATCAAGGGCTGGGTCAACATCATGTATGGCTGCGACAAGTTCTGCACGTATTGCATTGTTCCTTATACACGCGGGAAAGAGCGGAGCCGCAGGAAAGAAGAAATCATCCACGAAGTGCGCCAGCTTGCAGCACAGGGTTATCAAGAGATCACTCTACTTGGACAAAATGTGAATGCCTATGGCAAAGACTTCGATGATAGCAGCTATCGTCTTGGAGACCTAATGGATGAGCTCAGAATGATCGACATTCCGCGAATCCGGTTCACGACAAGCCATCCGCGTGATTTTGACGATCATCTTATTGAAGTGCTTGCCAAAGGCGGGAACTTGATGAATCACATCCACTTGCCGGTGCAATCAGGTTCAACCGAAGTGTTGAAAATCATGGCAAGAAAGTATACAAGAGAGCAATATTTGGAACTCGTCAGAAAGATAAGAGTAGCGATTCCGGATGTTGCTTTGACAACAGACATCATCGTCGGCTATCCGAATGAAACGGAAGAACAGTTTGAAGAAACGATGTCCCTTTATCAGGAAGTAGGCTTTGAAGCAGCATATACGTACATTTATTCTCCTCGTGAGGGTACACCTGCTGCGAAAATGGAAGACAATGTGCCGCTTGAGGTGAAGAAAGAGCGATTGCAGCGTCTGAATGCTCTTGTAAACGAGTCGTCTGCGGATGCATTGAAAAAATACCAGGATCAGATAGTTGAAGTTTTGGTCGAGGGTGCTAGTAAGAATAATCCTGACGTACTTGCAGGTTATACGAACAAAAGCAAGCTTGTAAACTTTGTTGGACCAAAAACAGCGATTGGCAAAATCGTTAAAGTGAAAATCACACAGACCAAGACATGGTCATTAAACGGAGACATGATTGAAGAATTTGAACCAGCCGGGGTGAACTAACGTGGCAAAATATACAAAGGACGATATCGTCGCACGTGCAGTGGATTTGGCGAGCATGATCGCTGAAACAGAGGAAGTTGATTTTTTTAAACGAGCAGAAGCTCATATCCATGAAAATGAAAAGGTGCGCAACTTAATTGCGGATATTAAGGGCTTGCAAAAGCAAGCTGTAAATCTTCAGCACTATGGAAAGCCGGAAGCCTTGAAAAAAGTGGAAGACAAAATTGCTTCGATTGAAGATGAGCTGGATTCGATTCCTGTCGTTCAGGACTTCAAACAGTCTCAAATTGAAGTAAACGAATTGCTTCAATTAATCGCGTCTACGATTTCGAACACGGTAACCGACGAGCTGATCGCTTCAACAGGTGGAGACGTGCTGCGCGGAGAAACAGGAGCTGCATTGCAAAACGGTGCAGGCTGCGACCACGACCACGATCATTAATCTACTAAAAGGAACCAGGATTTTAATGAATAAAACAATTAGGTAACGATGGAAAACACACCGCATATCACATATGCGCGTGTGTTTTTTTTGAGTTCGTACCAATGACAAGATGGTCTTTATGATATGGATGAAGACTCAAACTCGCCAAGTGAAGCGAAAAAATGTCTTTAATAAGAGGTCTTAAAGACAAAACTCCTCAGGTGAACGGAAAAATGTCTTTAATAAGAGGTCTTAAGGACAAAACTCCTCGAGTGAACGGAAAAATGTCTTTAATAAGAGGTCTTAAAGACAAAATTTCGACTTGACTTGTATTTTAATGTTTTGCACTTTAATAGGGAACCGGTTATTTTAACCGATCCTGGTTCTTTTTGATTTTTATAAAATTCTAGAATGATTATCTTCCTCATACATATGACTGAGACGAGATTCTTTTTTTAAAAACTCCACTGTAATGAATTCAAAAAAGTGTAAAGTCTCTCTTTCTGGGAACATCCCGGAAATCCGCGCATAAAATGAATTATGACTAAACTTTTATCCCCTATTCCAAAAAATTTATCGCACATCAGTCTAGAAATAAGCATAGGATGAAATGAAACTGAAAGAGGAGGGTTCGCTCGAAATGGGAGAATACAGAGAGATTATTACGAAAGCGGTCGTAGCGAAGGGACGGAAATTCACCCAGTCTAATCATACGATTTGCCCGTCACACAGTCCAACGAGCATTCTTGGCTGCTGGATCATCAACCATAAATACGAAGCGAAAAAAATCGGCAAAACGGTAGAGATACACGGCTCTTATGATATTAACGTTTGGTATTCCTACAATGATAATACAAAAACAGAAGTTGTCACTGAACGGGTATCGTACACAGATGTCATTAAGCTGAAGTATCGTGACCGAGACGCCCTGGACGATAAGGAAGTCATCGCAAAGGTTCTTCAACAGCCTAATTGCGTAGAAGCAGTCATTTCGCCTAATGGAAACAAAATTATCGTCCACGTCGAACGCGAGTTCCTGGTTGAAGTCATAGGCGAAACAAAAATTTGCGTAAAGGTCAATCCTGAAGGGTGCAAAGACTGTGAAGACGACGAGTGGGGCGTAGGCGTCGACGACGAAGAATTTGAAGAACTGAACCCTGATTTCCTAGTTGGTTCAGAAGAAGAATAAGAGATCACTAGGAAGGTCTTGCTTCCTAGTTTTTCTTTTATTGGGGAGGCTG
>JAUZPT010000255.1 GCA_030705745.1 Bacillota bacterium
CATAAAAACAAGTAGATCGATAGGATTAATAGAAATTTTAAAACGTCATTATAAAGAAACGATTATATAATAAAAACCTTCGGGTTTGTCCCGAAGGTTAAATTGAAGTATGGATAAAGAGCCCCAATGGTGCCGTCCGTTGGCATCCTTCGTTTTGATCCCGCACTCAGCAGGTGGGTGCCCTGTTCCAAACTCTTGTAAGTCCTCGTGAAGGAGGCATTTACGCAATTGGGAAACATGGACTCCCGAAGAATTAATGTTGGTCAAAACATCAGGTATTAAGACGAACACTTCAGGACTCTTTATTAATTGACCCTATCATATCACACTATTTACGTGCTTTCAAGGAACGACAAAGAGGAAATTACTTCCCTTTTTGGACATTTATTGACAAATTCAAGTCGAATAATTGTGCTTCGTTGACTTCACCTGGAGCTTCTGTCAGCAGACAGCTTGCGCTCGCCGTTTTTGGAAAGGCAATCGTATCGCGAAGATTTGTGCTGCCCGCCAAAAGCATCACCAGTCGGTCAAGTCCAAGTGCAATTCCACCATGCGGAGGTGTTCCATACTCGAATGCATCAAGAAGGAATCCAAACTGTTCTTGAGCTTCTTCAGAAGTAAACCCAAGCACAGCAAACATTTTTTCCTGAATGTCTCGTTCGAAAATCCTTAAAGATCCCCCGCCCAATTCATATCCATTGAGGACAAGATCGTATGCTTGAGCACGGACTTTCGAAGGGTCCGTATCCAAATGATTCAAATCTTCTCTAAATGGCATTGTGAATGGATGGTGCGCTGCATAGTAGCGGCCTTCTTCTTCCGCGTATTCAAGAAGCGGCCAATCTGTAACCCATAGAAAGTTGAATAGTTTCGGATCGATTAGATTCAAATCTCTTGCCAGTTTTTGTCGTAATGCACCGAGTGAATCAGCCACTACATTCTTCTTATCAGCCACAAATAATAGCAAATCTCCTGCCTCTGCACGAAGTGGAGCTTGAATGGCCATCGCTGCTTCTTCATCAAAAAATTTGGCAATAGGCCCTTTAAGTCCATCGGACTCCACTTTAAGCCATGCAAGACCTTTGGCCCCGTAACGGCCAACAAATTCAGTCAAAGCATCAATGTCTTTTCTTGAATACTTTTCAGCTGATCCTTTTACGTTAATCGCTTTAACTTGCCCGCCATTTTCAACCGCAGCGGAGAAGACTTTAAACCCTGAATCCTTGACGATTTCCGAAAGATCGACAAGTTCTAGACCAAATCGGGTATCCGGCTTATCTGAACCAAAGCGGTTCATTGCTTCATCATACGTCATTCGTGGAAACGCCGTTTCAATTTCAAGGCCTTTTACTTCCCTCATGACTTTGCCCATCATTTTTTCCATCATGCCCATAATGTCTTCCTGGCTCATGAAGCTTGTTTCTATATCGATTTGGGTAAACTCAGGCTGACGGTCTGCGCGAAGATCCTCATCACGGAAGCAGCGGGCAATTTGATAATAACGTTCAACGCCACCCACCATTAAAAGCTGCTTGAAAAGCTGCGGAGATTGCGGAAGCGCATAAAATTCTCCTGGATGTACGCGGCTCGGTACGAGATAGTCACGCGCTCCTTCAGGTGTGCTTTTTGTCAGAATTGGCGTTTCGATATCCAAAAATCCTTCGGTATCAAGGAAATCTCTAATCGATTTTGTCGTTTTGTGACGCATTTTTAACGTTTCAAAAATAACAGGGCGGCGGAAATCCAAATAGCGATATTTCAACCGAATATCCTCGGATGCATCCGTTTTGTCAGAAATGACGAACGGCGTGGTCTTTGCTTCATTAATTATGCTGACCGCTTCAGCTTGTATTTCGATTTTCCCTGTTTTAATATTGTTGTTGATTGTAGCACCATCGCGTGCCACAACAGTTCCTACTATATCTAGAACGTACTCATTGCGGATTTTTTCTGCCGTTTGCAACGCATCCTTAGATACATCCGGATTGAATACAACTTGAACAATGCCTGTCCTGTCTCTTAAATCAATGAAGATTAATCCGCCAAGATCCCTGCGTTTTTGCACCCATCCCTTTAATGTTACTTTTTCACCAATCGCTGCTTCCGTTATCTCACCGCAAAAATACGTTCTCCCAAACATCCATTGTCACTCCTTTAAAGTTGTATTTCTTTAAATGTCTGTACAAATAAATCCAGTTCTATTTCTCTTTGTTCACCTGTTGACATATTTTTTAAAGTTATTATTTTGTTTTTTAATTCATCATCGCCAAGGATGGCGACAAATTTAGCATTCATTCGATCAGCAGATTTAAACTGTGCCTTAATTTTGCGGTCCTGATAATCTCTTTCAGCTGAAAATCCAGCCATCCTTAACTGATGCAACAGTCCGACTGTGTAATCCTTGGCATCCTCACCGAGTGCCGCAAGATAACAATCTATTCCTCCATCGGTAGTGATTTCAACACCTTCGGCAGCAAGCGCGGCAATGAACCGCTCGATGCTTAGCGCAAACCCGATACCAGGGGTTTGAGGGCCGCCAAACTCTTCAGCAAGACCGTTGTAACGACCGCCCCCGCATAATGTCGTAATCGCGCCAAATCCCTCGGCATCACTCATAATTTCAAAGGCCGTATGATTATAATAATCGAGCCCTCTTACTAAATTTGGGTCTACGACGAAAGGAATTTCCAATCGCGTTAAATAGGTTTGCAATTTTTCAAAGTAATGCTTTGAAGACTCATTCAAAAAATCCATGATCGATGGAGCCGTTTTCATCAATTCATGCTCACGGTCTACCTTACAATCAAGAATACGCAAAGGATTTTTCTCAAGTCGGCTTTGGCAGTCTTTGCAAAATTCGCCAATTCTCGGTGAAAAATGATTGATTAAAGCGTTACGGTGAGCATCACGGCTCTCTTTGTCTCCGAGGCTATTTATGATGAGCTTCAGTTTCTTTAATCCCATTTCTTTATAAAGATTCATAGCAAGAGAGATGACTTCCGCATCAATTGCCGGATCATTGCTGCCAAGAGCCTCAATCCCGAATTGAACAAACTGGCGGAAACGGCCTGCCTGTGGGCGCTCATAACGAAACATCGGTCCCATGTAATACAGCTTTACTGGCTGGTTCGGCAAACCAAACATCTTTTTCTCGACATAGGCACGCACCGTTGAAGCAGTTCCCTCGGGCCTTAACGTCAAGCTTCGTCCGCCCTTATCGGTAAACGTATACATCTCCTTTTGCACAATATCCGTTGTATCTCCAACACCTCTTAAAAAAAGGTCGGTATGTTCAAAAATTGGTGTCCTGATTTCCTGATATTGATACTTTTCGCACAACTCACGTGCCTTGCTTTCGATTGCCTGCCATTTTGCAATTTCTCCTGGCAGAATGTCTTGAGTGCCTCTTGGGATACTAATCGACATTTTCCCAATTCCTCCTTTATTCACTATGTACTGCCTTTTCTTTACGAAAAAACAAAAAAACCCCCATCCCTTGTATAAAACAAGGGACGAGAGTTTGTATCTTCCCGTGGTACCACCCTAGTTGAAGGCAAAAAGATGCCTCCCGCTCGAAACAGTTAACGCCTGCTTACGTTGCCGTCCTACTGCAGAAATCTGGTTCAGACAGAAGCCTACGGAGTGTTCGTTCATTAAGTCATCATGCAGAAATGCTTTCAGCTAGGGCATTTCCTCTCTTTTCATGTGGTGCTTAACTACTTTGCTCCATCATTGGTTCTTCAATATTATTCTTGATTTTATTTCTCTAATCATACGGAGCATCGATTCAATTGTCAAGAGGCTTTGAAAAATGTTATGACCTTTCCAAATGTTTTTTTAATTTTCTTACATCACGGATGGTTAACCCAAATTCAGAGGCTAACTCATACATTCCGGCATTTTGCTCTTTTTGAATAAAGTCGTGAAAATCGACACCAAAGAGACGGTTATCCGCAGATTGTGTAGTCATTCCTTTTTCACTCGCCCTCATTTGCTTCACCTTCATTTCTATTTATTTATCTTTATTTTGCCCCCTTTTCCAAAAATCTTACATTCAATAATCAAGATCTTTTTTCGGTTAAAAAGGAATGATTTCACTCGGTTTATAAGTTAAAATAATAATTAGAAAAAAAGGGGGGAGCAAATGCTTAGAAAACTAGCTATTTTATCTATCGGTGCAACCTTGTTTTTCGGAGTATTTACTCCACAAAGCAATATTTTGGCAGCCAAAACCTCAATAACGATCTCTGCAGACGATTTAAATGTCCGAAAGGGACCAGGATTGACTTATCCAGTCGTTCAGAAAGCCAAACAAGGCCAAACATTTCCGATTATTAAAGAGGATAGCCAATGGTACATGGTCGACCTTGGGAATGGACAAACAGGATGGGTGGCCAATTGGTTTGCTGTCAAAAACCCGCCTCCAACTGATACTTTTTCACCTTCTGCAAATTTGGCAATTGCGTTGGTCAATTCTAATGGACTTAGAGTTCGAAAAGGTCCAGGTACTAGCTTTCAAATCATCGCCTCATTGAATAAAGGTGATAAAGTTAGGGTCGTGGAATCAAATGAAAATTGGTATAAAATTTCCGCTTCCTTTGGTGTTGGGTGGGTATCAAGGCAATTTCTCGAAGTAAAAGATAATACATATGGCAATGGCTCTACGAAGATCAATCCTGCGAATAAAAATGAAGTCAAAAAAGGAATCGTTTCAGCAGATTTTCTCAATGTTCGCAGTGCACCCTCCCGAACGGGTACAATCATTGGAAAATTGTTAAAAGGGGCAACTGTGAAGATTTATTCTTCACAGGCGGATTGGATGGAAATTTCCTTTTCCAATCAGAAAGCATGGGTAATGTCG